>NZ_JBNHEP010000231.1:29882-55814 GCF_050015995.1 Dapis brunnea BLCC-M229
TATATGTTTCCTCAATTATCAGGAACAGAAAAATTACTTGACCAGTTATATAGTCATAGTCTCAGTGAGAATATCTCCCTGAAAAATTTTTACCTGTGGGTGAGAGTCAAATATTAATGAGAATATCTCCCTGAAAAATTTTTACCTGTGAATGGAGTCAAATATTGGTGAGAAACATTTTGAAAGGTATTTTCTTTCTTATCTATATGTTTCCTCAATTATCAGGAACAGAAAAATTACTTGACCAGTTATATAGTCTCACTGAGAATATCTCCCTGAAAAATTTTCACTTGTGGATGGAGTCAAATATTGGTGAGAAAAATTTTGAAGAGTACTTTTCTTGTTGTCTGTTGTTTCCTCAATTATCAGGAATAGAAAAATTAGTTGACCAGTTATATAATCTCAGTGAGAATATCTCCCTGAAAAATTTTCAAGGGTATCTTTAACTTTTGGTATTGCTGAACCAAGGGATGAATCTTTGCAGAAAAAGTAAATTTCATCTGTTACTTCCTCTTTCTCTAAAACTTCTTTCTCTAAAACTATAATTCATCCCACAAATATGCAAAGCCTAACTTTTTGTATATTCGTTCGTCCTTATTCCTTCAAAAAAAAATAGTTCACCACAACGCCGTCTTACCTCAGCTTTTGACCTGGATAATACCAGGTGGGTATCTTGGCCCAAGTTTAAAGTTTCTGGGTACAGGCCCAGTTTACTGCCACTCGAACATCTAGATTCCCAATGTTTTTTGATTTGTAGGTCAAAAAAACATTATTGGCAGTCACCAACGTCGCAGTAGAACCTGCTAACTATTATAGCGGTTATTTTTTTTCTGTCACCCCCCTTGAGTAAGTCAAAATTCAAAATTTAAAAGTCAAAAGTTATAAATTCCTTGAAGCTATAGCGGTAGACGCAAGTCAGAAGTAATACCTGCCTGAGTTTGAGAATTTATAAATGTTTGTGCCCTATTTACATAGTGCTGTATTTTCTATTTAGGGCGTCTCTTCTCACTCCTTCTATATGTTCATCATTCTCAAATAATCTGAAGCTCCAAATTTTAATTATACCAGATATTTTCGATTTGATTAGCGATCGCCTCACCCTGCCAACGCATAGTTTCAAAATTTTCCTCATCTAGCAAAACAGTCACATGACCTAACTTCCGTCCAGGGCGAGATTCTGTTTTTCCATACCACCAAACTGAAGCATTAGGAATATTTGCCAACTGTTGCCGTTTTGTCAAGTAGTGATTTTCCCCAAATTCATAACCTAACAAATTTACCATCACCGCTCCTCTAGTTTTGAGAGTGGTACTACCCAGAGGTAAACCACAAACTGCCCGTAAATGTTGTTCAAATTGGGAAGTCTCACAACCATCCAAAGTGTAATGACCAGAATTATGAGTTCTCGGAGCAATTTCATTAATCAAAACTTTCTGATCTTTAGTAATAAACATTTCAATCCCAAATACTCCTACTACTTCTAAACTATTGAGAAGACTCTGAGCGATCGCTTGAATTTTTTCTACTAATTCTAAATTTTCATCAGGCACAAAAACCCGCCGACAAACCTGATTTTCCTGTTGAGTTTCTACCACGGAATAAACCTTAACTTCGCCAGTCACTCCACGAGCGGCAATAACTGCAATTTCTCGGTCAAAAGGGATAAATTCTTGTATGAAAATTTCCGAATTTCCTTTAGATTTTAAACTCTCAATATCTTTGATAATAAAAGTACCTTGCCCGTCATAACCATGACGACGAGCTTTTAATACCAGGGGTAAAGATAAAGACTCAATTTCTTTTCCCCACTCCCAAAAGTTAGGAACAGGTAAACCTAAATCTCGTAAATAACATAACTGTTCATATTTATCTAATAATGGCTTCAACACAGATAAACTCGGACGAAAAATTACATTATTTTCAGGCAGATGTGACAACTCATCTATATTAATAAACTCATTCTCAAAAGTAATCACATCACAACTATTTGCTAACTTCGTAGTTGCCTGAGCATCATCAATTTCTGCAAAAATAATATCCTTTGCTATAGATACTGCCGGGTCATCCTTATGGGGAGTTTGAATAATTAAATCTACTCCTAGTTTTTTAGCTGCATCCGCCATCATCCATGCTAACTGACCTCCACCAATAACACCGACTTTTTCAATTTTACTGGGTTGGTTTTGACTAATTTCAGTATTTTTCATTTTAGAGAAAATAAAATTCCACATTTCAAGCTTGTTGCTTAAGCTAGAGTTACTGTTTCGCTACGCGACATATTTGTGGAGCATTTCGGAGGAAAAAACGCAGTTCCCATCCAGGAAGCTAACTGATAAATGATAACTATGCAATTTTCTCCCAAAGCTTCAATAATTTTTTTGTATTTCTGCTAATTAAAATTATATAAAACAATAATTTTTTTAAGAATAGTTAGAGCGAAAGTATTAATCATCTTTTTTTCTACCAAGCCATTTTGTTCCCATTTCAGTCATAGCTGAAAATACTAAATAAAGAATCAAAACACTTACACCAATGATAAATGGTACTAAATCATCCGGCATTTATTAACCCCTAGCCAATTTTATTTCCAGATGATAACATAAACAGCGTTTCACTACGCGACATATTTACCGAGTATTCCAAAGAAATATTCCGAGCGTTGCGTCAGCAGTATCCCGATCTACTATTCAGCTAATAGCTATGAACATTATCAAATTTATACTCATTTTTATTCTGCCTCTAATTACTATTATTTTAATTATCTGGAAATTTTATTTTGAACCTAAATTTACTTTATTTGATGATGATAAAAGAATTATCAATTTTCGCAATATGAATCTGGTTTTTCCCAGTACAATTATCCATCGTTATAAAAAAAACTATAAATTTCAGGAAAATTTATGCGACCTGAATATATCTTATAATTTCCAGGGTGAAACCAGGAAGATGTCAAAATTTTTGCAGCGTTTAAAAACTACTGGTTTTTTGTTAGTCAAAAATGATGTAATTGTCTATGAAAAATACTTTCAAGGTTATGCAAAAACCAATAAAATCACATCTTGGTCAGTAGCAAAAGCTTTCATATCTGCTTTGATAGGAATTGCTTTAGAAGATAATTATATTAATAGTATAGATGACCCGATTACTAAATATATGCCAGAATTGAAAGTATCTGGTTATAACAATGTACCAATTAAACACATTCTCCAGATGCAATCGGGTGTTAGATTTACTGAAAACTTTCGTCATCAAAATACAGATATTTATCAACTTTTATATAAATTATTTCTCTATATACAGCCTATGGAAAAGGCAGTTTTAAATTATCCTTCTCAATACCCATCAGGAAATTATTTTGAATACATGGGCTTAAATAGTCAGATATTAAGTTTATTATTAAAACGAACAACCGGGCAAAACATTGTGACTTATTTAGAGAAGAAAATATGGCAACCAATGGGAGCAGAATCAGATGCTTATTGGTTAACAGATAATTATGGAACAGAAGTAACTTTTTGTGGTATGAATTGTACTTTGAGAGATTATGGAAAATTTGGTTTAGTTTATCTACACAATGGATATTTTAACGGACAACAAATTATCCCTAAAAGTTGGGTAAAAGAGTCAACAATACCCAATACTCCCTACTTAAAACCAGGAGCAACAGATGAGAGATATTTTAAGTGGGGTTATCAATATCATTGGTGGATTCCTGAAGGGTCAAATGGTGATTACTGTGCAACTGGAGCCTGGGGGCAATATCTTTATATTAATCCTGAAAAGAACTTAGTCGGAGTAAAAACAGGCTCTGGCAATAAGATTTATAGAAGTATTGATGATGTAGAAACAATTGCTTTATTTCGAGCGATCGCTGATGAGTTAGATTAATCAAATATAGGTTGATCTGAGAAACTCAACAAATTAATTCTGATTATTTATTCTCAATTTGTTTGGTGGGCATACAAATATAAACTCAATCTATTTGACGATCTATAAACAGTAGCTAAATAGTAGCTTTGTTTTGGGCGATCGCCGATTAGTTAGTAGGAAACCTAACATATTAGTTTGGATTCTTTTTGATAAATCTATAGGGTGGGCAAATATTAACTCGATCATCATGCTTAATCTGTAATCATCTTTAGTCCACTCTCACTTATAATCTCAAATTATGTTAATCTCAAATTATGTGGGTTTTAAGTTTTAGTTATAGGTTTTGGTTTTTAGTTTGAAAATTTTTAACTTTGTCATTAATCTATGACAAAAAAGGAGAAAAATTTTTTCTATCAATTCACGAAATTTCAATCTTTTTAGCTCTTTTGCTCAATTTTGTAATATTATAAGTAGTGATATAATCTGTAGCTATTTTATTACTTAACAAGATTTTGAAGCTGCAAATGCCTATGATTTAGTTGTTTGGGGAGCGATCGCCCTTAATTTACTTTTAGATGAGCGACTAATTTTCCTCTCTTCATTTTTCGGCTGGTTGATAGATTGACTGCTTTGTGGTAAGGAAAAGAATTTTCTATATTTTTAGCTGGGCTAGTGTTCATACTAAATCTAGCAACCTCAAAAATTTGTTTTTTGTGTTGAATCAAAAATCAAGAGTATGGGCGAACAAGTCATTATAAATAAATACTATCGCGATTTTAGAGAGAATGCAAGGCAAATCCTTAGCTGATTTTTTTGGAGCTTCACAGAATGAATATTTACCTCTACTGAGGGTTGACAACTGTTAACCGTAAACTGTAGAAAATTTGATAGAACAGTACAAAAGCAAAAACCAAGCTTCAAAACTTAACGGCTTGACAACCGGAACAAAACTCGCATCTAGTAGGATACCTGTAACAAGGTGACTGGGTACATCCACCAGTGTTAAATTTCCTGAAAATAGCGGATTAGAGTAGTAAAGCAGTCAAATCCATTAATTTCAAATTTTGTTAGATATAGGGTGAGTTGTGCCCGATTTTAAGCCTGTGGACAGAGTGCTGCCGACAGTTCTGGTTAAAGCAGGAAACGAACTCTCTATTCTTCGGAGTAGTTAAAGTAGAACCAATTTTCTACAGTTTCGTACAACTGCATTTTCGGCAAGAGTATAGCAAAAAAATTACTCCCCTACTTCCCTACTTCCCTACTTCCCTACTCCCCTACTCACCTACTTCCCTACTTCCCTACTCCCCTACTCCCCTACTCCTTAAAAAAGACTTTTTCAGCAAACCCTAATTAGGACTACAGACTATACGGAAACCAAAGTAGTTGTAACGGAAGACCCGCCCAAAGTAACTGACGCGAATAGCAGAACGGCAGAACTCAGGATTATCGTACCAAGAACCACCCCGTAGTGGAGAATTATCTATGTCTCTATTCTGCCAAGCACTACCATCATTAGGCGCACCCTCATAATTATCATGCCAAATATCGAGACACCACTCCCAGACATTGCCGTGCATATCATATAAACCAAAAGTATTGGGAGGAAAGCTTCCTACATTTGTTGTTTGTTCTCGATATTTACCTTTAGGAGTATCCCTATAACTATAGTTACCATTATAGTTAACTAATTCAGACGTTATAGTTTCTCCAAAATAAAATGGTGTGGTTGTTCCAGCTCGACAGGCATATTCCCATTGACTCTCACTTGGCAAACTGTAAATTCTTCTAGTTTTCTCGGATAGCTTTTGACAAAATTCTGTGGCGTTGTACCATGTCACATTTTCTACAGGACGATTTCTTCCTTTAAAATGAGAGGGATTTTTATCCATAATGACTTGATATTGTTCTTGAGTAATAGGATATTTGCTCATATAAAAAGGTTGGAGATTAACTTGATGTTGAGGACTTTCTGCCTTAAATCTTCGCACTTCATTTTCTGGGGAACCCATAATAAAACTTCCTCCAGGAATATAAACCATTTCTAATTTAATACCATTACCTAAATCTTCTATTTTTTCTCTGGCATTACCAGGAGTCCGACTGATTATTTTGCCAAAATTATCAACACTCACTACTTCAAAAGTAAATATTTCTCCTATTTCTGATTCTGGTATTAATTCGGGAAATTTATGTGGTGGAGAAGTTTCGTTAATAACAGGTGGCGCTGTTAACTTTCGAGATATTTGTGGTGGAGGGGTAAAGGTTTTTTCCCTTGGATAAGTTTGGTTAATAACCGACAATATTGCTCCTGTATTTTGAAACTTTTTCTGAAAATCAGGCAATAAGAGAATGCGGAAACCCAAGTTAATGATGCAGTTGTCAACATAGTTGTTAAAGCGGAAGGCACTCCGGCAATGGTTAGGATTATTGTTCCAACTACCACCACGGATAACTCTTTGATTACTACTTTCTCCTCTTTCCCAAACACTTCCGTCATGAGGAGCGCCATTATAATTATCGTGCCAAATATCTAGACACCACTCCCAGACATTGCCGTGCATATCGTATAAACCAAAAGCGTTGGGAGGGAAAATTCCTACATTTGTTGTTTCTTGTAGATAGTTACTTTTAGGAGCTTTACCATAAGTATAGTTGCCATTGTAGTTAGCTAACTCAGACGTTATAGTTTCTCCAAAATAAAAAGGAGTAGTTGTTCCTGCGCGACAAGCATATTCCCACTGACTCTCACTGGGCAGTCTATAAATTTTCCCAGTTTTTTCAGAGAGTCTTTGACAAAATTCTGTGGCGTTATGCCATGTCACATTTTCTACTGGGAAGTCTCCTCCTTTAAAGTTAGAAGGATTTTCTCCCATAATGGTTTGGTATTGGTTTTGAGTAATAGGGTATTTACTCATATAAAAAGGTTGAATATTAACTTGATGTGGCGGACTTTCTATATCGTATTTTGGTGGTTTATCTTCTGGGGAACCCATAATAAAACTTCCTCCAGGAATATAAACGATTTCTAATTTAATACCATTACCTAAATTTTCTATTTTTTGTCTGGCATTACCAGGAGTGCGACTAATTATTTTGCCAAATTTATCGACAGTTACTACCTCAAAAGTAAATATTTCTCCTATTTCTGATTCTGGTATTGATGTGAGAAATGTTTGTGGTGGAGAAGTTTCAATAATAACTGGTGTTGCTGTTGGTTTTGGAAATATTCGTGGTGGAGGGGTCGATTTTTTTTTCTGTTGGATAAGTCTGATTAATCAGCGACAAGATTTCTCCTGGATTTTGAAATCTTTTCCTAGTCGCCCCAATAATCATTTTATCCAACAAATTTTTTACTTCATCACTCACCCTCGACTTTAAATAATTTCGCCATATCCACTCACCTTCACTCACATCAAATAAGTTAAAAGGTTTAACTTCAGTTAATAAATGAATACAAGTTACACCCAAACTATAAATATCGCTAGAAAAGGTTGCTTTTCCCATTGCTTGTTCGGGAGGAGCATATCCTTCAGAGCCAATAATAGTTCCTGTCACAGCCAAAGCAGTCTTTGTAGCAAATTTCGCTATGCCAAAATCTACTAATATAATATTATTCTCTGGCGAGCTAGAAGCTCGCACTGGATATTGATTATCATTCTTTCTCCTAATAATATTCTCTGGTTTTATATCTCGATGAATCACCTGTTGAGAATGAATAAATTCCAACACGGGCAACAAACTTTTTAACAACTCCAAAATTTTCCTTTGATCAAAAGCTCCCGACCGAGCTAATTCCTGTTGTAAAGTTTGTCCGTCGATAAATTCTTGTACTAAATATTGTCGATTATCTTGAGTAAAGTATGCCAAAAGTTCTGGAATCTGTGGATGTCTACCTAAAGTATCTAAACGTTCAGCTTCTTGAGCAAATAATAGAGCAGCTTTTGATAAATTTTTGGTTCCTTGTGCTTGAGGTAAAAATTGTTTAATTACACAAAAAGGCTTTGAGGGTTTGAATTCATCTACAGCTAGAAAAGTTCGACCAAAACCACCCCGCCCAATAATTTTTAAGGCACGATAACGTTCGGCTAAGACTAATTTTTCATCACAACTTTGACAGAATTTCGTTTCTGGCGGATTAGATTCTAAACAATCAGGATTTAGGCATTGGGTCATTTCAGTTATCAGTTATTAAGTTATGAGTAGATCCTACTTAACTAGGAGGCTTGAAATACTGAATTTTATTATTTTCATCCCTCTCAAAAGGAAGGCATAAGACTTTATTTTTTGGTCTTGGTTTTTAATTATAACTATCGTGATTGTAAATATTTAGGTTCTGCTATAGCTCCGGGTATTTATTTCCCAAAATAATACTCTCAGATTGATAAATTTTAGCTATAAAAGTTGTTTATCTATTTCAAGCAAATTTTTCTATTGTTTCTAGATTTTTGACAAATTTTTCTGTCATTACTTCACTGAAAAAATTAGTACAATATAGAAAAAATTATGACATTTCCCTAAGTAGCTACTAATTTTTATCTGGTTCAACGATCAGTATTTTCATACTTCACTTTAGCAGTCTACATAGCTAATGTGTGGTAGAAATTTTTCGTCGTAAATTTTAAATCTTACTTCACAATTAAGTCAAAATTTTTATAACTTGATTTTTTCTCAAATATAAGTCAATCAAGAAAACAATTTATGAATTTGTTTTAGCTTGGTTTGATAATATTTTCTTTGTCAGAGAAGATGATTTTTACAAAAGTTTTTTATAGCTTTCGCTAGCAGCGAATATCATCTAATGGTGATTCAGGTTCAATAGTTATAGCAATTCCCACACTGGTGAGGTATAGAATTTTAGGTTTGAGGGAACAGGGAACAGGGAACAGGGAACAGGGAACACAAAAGAAGAAAAAAAACTGTACCTTATAACTTTGGGAATTGCTATAAATCTGGGCAAAATTCTAGTTCTATTTTTATTTCTGATTTTGGTTGGTTATCTTTACTTACTGGCTCCCAAGAATGATAATTGAATCCTCTATTGTCTCCTGGTAAAAAATCAACATAACTTTTGACTCTAAGTTTACCTTTTTGCCAACCACTATCACCAGGCTTTAAGAATTCGCATTCTATTTCTTCACTTACTGATTCCCATTTGCTACTATTTAATCCTATCTGTACTTTTTTATCGACAATAAACCTTCCATTTAGTCTGGCAAAAATCACGAACCAGCGATTCTGCTCCGCTTTTGAATAAACTGTGGCTTTTATTGACTTTAAACACAATTATTTAAATCTCCCAACTATATATATATGTATGTTGGTTGATTGAATAACAAAACATCATTGTCATTTTTAAGTAATTGAAAATTATCACTCATATTAACCAACTCATCTAAACAAACAACTATTGTTATATCAACTTAACTACCTATCCTTATTTTTAGTGAGACTTTCATACTTTATTTAAAATTTTACTTTCTATTCTTGATAACTAATACCAAATATGGTTATTATAAGTTAGTTATAAAGTAAACCATAATTATAGATATCTATAAATCAGCTTTTATAAATCCGATTGGTATAAAGTATTCTTACTTCTTCCTTCTCTCTTAGATAACTAATATCTTCTACCTTCTTCCTTGTTAAAAAAAACATGAAAATATTAATAGTAGGTAACGGCGGTAGAGAACACGCGATCGCCTGGAAATTATCCCACTCTTCCCAAGTTCAACAAATATTTTGCACCCCTGGTAACGGCGGTACAGCCACCCAGGCAAAATGTCAAAACATACCCATTCCAGTTACAGACTTTCCAGCCCTCAAACAACTCATCACCGACCAAAACATCTCTCTCGTAGTTGTTGGTCCAGAAGTTCCCCTAGCCCTCGGCATCACCGACTACCTACAACAACCCAAGCTGAAAATATTCGGTCCCACCAAAGCAGGTGCCATTCTCGAAGCTAGTAAATCTTGGGCAAAAGATTTCATGGTCGAAGCAAATATTCCTACCGCTAAATCAGCTACCTTTACCAACGCCGAAACTGCTAAAGAATACATTACAGAAACTCCTATAGTCATTAAAGCTGATGGTCTAGCTGCTGGAAAAGGAGTCACGGTCGCTACTACAATTGAAATGGCTCATAATGCTATAGATGCCATTTTCCAGGGAGAGTTTGACGATAAAAACCAATCTGTGGTAGTAGAAGAGTTCCTCACAGGTCAAGAAATATCAGTATTAGCCCTGACCGATGGACTAACCATTCGTCCCCTATTACCAGCCCAAGACCATAAACAAGTAGGCGAAGGAGACACAGGACTGAATACTGGAGGTATGGGCGCTTACGCCCCTACTCCTATTGTTACCCCGGAACTCATGGCCTGCATTCAACAAGAAGTCCTAGAACCAACTTTGACTAATTTACAAAAACGTGGTATTGATTATCGAGGTGTGGTTTATGCTGGATTAATGATTAGTCCTACAGGAGAGCCAAAAGTCTTAGAATTTAACTGTAGGTTCGGCGACCCAGAAACTCAACCTATTCTCTCTCTGTTGGAAACCCCATTGGAGGAATTATTATTAGCTTGTTGTGAACAACGTTTGGCTGAGTTGTCCCCTATTAATTGGAAAGCAGGAGTAGGGGTATGTGTAGTTTTAGCTTCTGGGGGTTATCCAGGAGCTTATGAGAAAGGTAAAATAATTTCTGGCATAGAAAAAGCTGAAGCGACTGGAGCAACTATATTTCATGCTGGAACAAAATTACAGGCACAAGATTTAATTACTGATGGTGGTCGTGTCTTGGGAGTAACAGCAGTGGGGGATAATTTTATTGAAGCCAAGGAAAAGGCTTATGCTGCTGTAGATTGTATTAAATTTGAAGGAATGTACTATCGCCGAGATATAGGTAGTCGGGTTTTTGGTAATTCAGAATTTATCTAAATGTTGGTAGAAGACCCGCGCTCTCCCGCAGGGGAGCGTCGTATGGGAATACCAACCCATGCTATGACAAACGCAACTAATATTAGTAACAGGTCGATAAAATTGAAAGCTAGGTACAAATACCGCATCTATCCAAACCATATCCAAATAACTAAATTAAATCAATTATTTGGTTGTTGTCGGTATGTTTGGAATCAAAGTTTAGCACATTGTAATCAGTTGTATATTAATGGCATTAAAAAGCCTTCATATACTGATTTAACTAAACAATTCATAACACAAGCTAAAAGAGAATTACTTTGGTTAAAAGAGGTGGCTTCTACTCCATTACAACAGTCTCTCAAAGACTTAGAGCAAGCTTACAGAAACTTCTTTAATAGTTGTACTGGTAAAAGGAAAGGGATTAAGGCTAAACCACCTAAATTCAAGTCAAGAAAGTCAAAGCAAGAGGAGCAGCCGTAAGACTCGCCGTGAAAAGCTAGCCAGCAGCAATGAGTCGTCTACCCGCCCTGAGCCAATTCAACTTCGCTTGTTTTGATGGATGGGAATCCCGCGTTGTCACGCAAGTCCAACGTCGGGAGGATGTCAATAATCCTCAGTAAAGTTATTTTTATATCTACTACTCAGGTAAACTTTCTAGTATTGGTACATTGTAATTTTTTCGGTAAAGGTATAGTCAGAGTATCAGTCAGTATTAATTATTAGTTGGTAGTTCTACCAACTTTCTACTCCTCGTTCTCCTCACAACTAACAAATAAATAAAATCAATATAACCTTTCAGGCATTCCTAACTACCCTAGTTAATATAAGATAGAGTCGAGAAGTAATTTTAACTTTTGACTTTTAACTTTTAATTTTTGACTTTTAAAATGCTTCCCCTCCTAAAAAAAATCGGAGAAATAATTGCTAACTGGTGGTCTGAGTTTACCCTCCAGACTAAACTCATGGCGGTTATCACCCTAATAGTATCTTTGCTAATGAGCAGTTTCAGCTTCTGGGCAGTAAATGCTATTCAAGAGGATGCTCGCCTCAATGACACTCGTTATGGTCGAGACCTGGGTCTATTATTAGCAGCTAATGTCGCCCCACTTGTAGCAGAAGGCGATCGTAACGAAGTGGCCCGCTTTTCTAGACTTTTCTACAACAGTACCTCCAGTGTACGTTATATGCTCTATGCTGATGAAGAAGGAAAAATTTTCTTAGGTCTTCCCTTCTCAGAATCTGAGGTAAAGACATCTCTCACCCTCCGTCGCCGAATTCAACTGCCAGAAGATTTTATGGCCAATATAGAAGCAAAAAATTTTTCTGCCTTACCTCTGGTGCGACAACATTTAACTCCTAATGGGGAATTAACCGATGTTTTTGTTCCTTTAATTAATGAGAGTAAATATTTAGGAGTTTTAGCTGTTGGAATTAATCCTAATCCCACTGTTGTTGTCTCTTCAAATCTGACTAGAGATGTGACTTTAGCAGTTTTTGTTTCTATCTGGGCAATGGTAATTTTAGGGGCAGTATTTAATGCTTTGATTATTACTAAACCAATAAAGAAATTATCAGAAGGTGTGAAAAATATTGCTCAGGGAAATTTTAAACAAAGGATAGATTTACCCTTTGGAGGAGAACTAGGGCAACTGATTTTGAGCTTTAATGAAATGGCAGAACAGTTAGAGAGTTATAAGAAGCAAAATATTGAAGAATTAACAGCAGAAAAAGCTAAATTAGAAACTTTAGTTTCCACAATTGCTGATGGTGCTTTGTTATTAGATGCTAATTTACAACTGATTTTAGTTAATCCTACTGCTCGTCGCATTTTTAGTTGGGAAGAAAAAAATGTCATTGGTGGAAAAGTAACAGATAATTTACCTCCAGCAGTACAGATGGAATTAAACAGACCACTTTATCAAATAGCTATAGGTGAAATAGAAGGGGGTGAATATCGTTGTACTTTAGATGAACCAAATCAACGTACAATTAGAATCTTATTAACAACTGTTCTCTTAAACAGAGCATCAGGTACAGAATCTCTTTGTCAAAGTTGTATTTATGATGCTTATGATAGTTGCAATATTGTTGAACGCCCTTTAGTTACTGAATGTACACTTTATGAAAATCAACTAGAAACAGATGTTCTTTCTCCATATCGAAATAGTCTCAAAGGAATTGCTATGACTGTGCAAGATATTACTCGGGAAGTAGAATTAAATGAAGCTAAAAGTCAGTTTATTAGTAATGTCTCCCATGAGTTAAGAACGCCTCTATTTAATATCAAATCTTTCATAGAAACTTTGTATGAATATGGAGAAGATTTAAGTGAAATAGAAAGACGAGAATTTCTGGAAACTGCTAATCACGAAACAGATCGTTTGACTCGTTTAGTTAATGATGTATTAGATTTAAGTCGTCTAGAATCTTGTCTGATTTATCATCTAAATGCTGTTGATATTTCTCAACCAATAGAACAAACTTTAAGAACTTATCAACTTAATGCTAAGGATCAAGAAATAGAATTAAATTATGAGATAGAACCTGACTTGCCTCCTGTGGTCGGTCATTACGATCTATTACTACAAGTATTTGCTAATTTAGTAGGTAATGCTATGAAGTTTACTGAAGCAGGAGGTCGAATAGTAATTCGAGCTTATCTATTAGAATCTGAGTTAGAAAATACTAATATAGAAGCTAAACAAATTGAACAAGGAGGATGGATAGTTTCTCCTCCCCCACCTCGACCAATAGAACAACATTTACAATCTGAAAATCATTCTAATCAGTTTGTCAGAATTGAAATTTCAGACACGGGAAGTGGTATTGAACCTGAAGACCAAGAAGCTATCTTTGAGAGATTTTTCCGGGTAGAAAATCGCGTTCATACTTTGGAAGGAACCGGTTTAGGTTTATCTATTGTTAGAAATATTATTGATAAGCATCATAGCAAGGTTAACTTAGTAAGTGAACTTGGTATAGGTACAACTTTCTGGTTTGATTTAGCAGTATTTGAAGAAAAGTCACTACCAGAAGAAAATCATTTATTAGAAGTAACTTAATTCAGTTATCAGTTATCAGTACCTCTGTAAGCATTCAGCAGTCAGCTATTGCCTTTAGTTTTAGATAAAAGCTTTATTAATTTATCTAGATTAATTGCTTGGAGATAACAGTTTTATTAATTAATACCAAACTTAGATATTACTGAACTCGTCTAAGTAGGGCTTGCTGATAGCTAATAGCTGAATGCTTATGATTGCTTGAGTTACAAAGACAGTAAAAAACTTATAATAATTAGAGTCAAAAACAACCACCAAATAGTATGTCTCTGAAACCAAAATTTGACAATTTTTAACCAACTATTATGATGATTATTATAAGTAGAATCCGGTACAAGAGGTTCAGATTGGTCATGGAAAAGAGTACAATCTTTAGCGTAGGGACGTTGGGGAAAATTGCAGCTATCATCTAAATGGTAGAGGCAATTATTACACAAATATTCATCTCCTTCGGCTTGATAAAGAGGAATTCCAGGATGACCAAAAGCTTTCAGAGGAAATTTACAATACGGACAGGCGATCGCCTGACTATCAACTGTTTGATGACAACGAGGACAATTTAACATTTTGATTATATTTAGATATATAAGTTCAATAACTTCTTTGATATACAGTTTAAGTGTGTAGCTTAATTTAAGTTAGTTGCCCCTATATACCTAAAAAGGGAAAGAAATATGAATAATACGGAAAATTTACTTCAACAACTTTTAATGATAGGCATTGGTACAACTTCCCTAGTGGCAGAAAAAATACAGGAAGTAACTAACCAATGGGTTAAAGATGGCACTATCAACTCAGACCAAGCTAAGACCTTTGTTGATGATATAATGCAGCAACTTAAGTCAGAACAAGGAAACTGGGAAACCCAAATGCAAAGACAAATGCGCAATGTAATGCAGGATATAGGGGTTCCTCGTCAATCGGAATTGGACGAACTGCGGGGTCGTTTAGACCGTTTGGAGCGTCAGATCCGAGATTTGGAAAATCGCAACTGGCGTTAGAATTTAGAATTTAGAATTTAGAATTTAGAATTTAGAATTCTGAATTTAGATTCGCAGCACGGACTAAATTTGACAGTCGTGAAATGGAATTCAGTCTGTCTATATTTGACTATACTTTTACTAACTGTAGCTCGAAAATATAGTAGCTATAATTTAAACTTCATCTGAGAATTTTTGACTTTTAAGTTTTGAATTTTGACTTAAATTAGGAGGATTAATTTTGCGAGGAATTATTATTAGTCTGGGAATAGTAATAGTCTGTGGTTTAGTCTTGATTATTGCTCAAATTACAGGTTCGGGAAAAGAGGCAGTTGCTTCTCAAAATACACCTGGTACTATAAATCCTACTGAAGTTCAGCAGCAACTGGTAGAAGGTACTACACTAAATCCAACAACTACAATAGCAGAAAATATTATGACTCAAGATAACGAAGAAACTATTACTACTGATTCTGGTCTTAAGTATGTAGTTATAAAAGAAGGAGATGGTGCTACTCCTAAAAGTGGTCAGACAGTCGTAGTTCATTATACTGGAACTTTAGAGGATGGTTCTAAGTTTGATAGTTCTCGCGATCGCAATCAACCTTTCCAATTTAAAGTTGGCGTGGGTCAAGTTATTAAAGGTTGGGATGAAGGGGTAGGTAGTATGAAAGTTGGTGAACGTCGTAAGTTGATTATTCCATCAGAATTAGGGTATGGTTCTCGTGGTGCTGGTGGGGTTATACCTCCTAATGCTACTCTAATTTTTGATGTGGAATTATTGAGAATTGCAAATTAGGAAGTAAGCATTAAGCTATTAGCTATAGCAGGGAACAGGGAACAGGGAATAGGGAATAGGGAATAGGGAATAGGGAATAGCTGGAAAAACATTTTCTAGTCTAAGATTCATTATTAGTCTATATCCTAACCAATTCTTTAATTAGCTATATCAGAAATTATAATTATTAACAGGGAATAGAGCATAAATCTCTATTCCCTTTCTATATTCTTCTTTAATTCAATTCCTAAAAATTATATGTCAAATCTCACAGTTAAAGACTTAGAAATATTGCAAGATACTCTTAATCAAGTAGGTTTATATTATTAATTAGAATTAGATGAAGGAAAAATATTAGTTATGAGTCCATCGGATATTATTTCTAGTGAAGTTGGGGTTCGCTTAATAGCTTCTCTTTATGTTTGGCTTAATCCACGTCGTCTCGGACGTTTGTTTGATTCTGGTGGTACTTTTATTCTTCCAGATACTAATTTAAAAGTTCCTGATGTTTCTTTTGTTCGTGCCCAATGTTTGAAAAAAAGTGTTCGTTATTTTGGGAAGTTAGTGCCAGATTTAGTAGTATAAATTAAATCTAAAAGTCACAGAATTAAACCTTTAAAAAAGAAACTTAAAGAAGTATTTCAAATTAGGAGTGGAAGTAGGAATATTGGTAAATACTGATGAATAAATACTTGTAGTTTATAGTCTTATTAATTAAATATTTTTTCTAGTTTTATCAAAATAATAAAGTAAGAATTTAACTTCTGACTTCTAACTTATGACTTTAATTTGATATGCCTAAATCTAATTTCTGTTACACTAAACTTTTTACACACCAATTTAACCGACTGGTTTCGATTAATTTGTTTCTACTGACTTTAACTATTGTATTGTGTTGGAGTTGGATATTACCTAGTTATACTCAGACACCTACACCTAATGTTCAAAGTCGGGAAGTTATCATTCAAGAAATTAAAGATTATGCCGAACGTCATGTTGAAAATGATAAGGCAATGGATAGTAGGTTGATGATTGATTTATATGAGAAAAATTCTGTTGGTTTAACTACTCCAGAAATTACTAAAATTTACGAGGAAGAATACACAAGACTCAAAGAGGCAAAAGATAGTAATCTCTGGGAAAAAATTAATAACAATTTATTGTCTGGGTTAGGATGGTTTGCTGCCGTAGTATTTTTTATTCTGTTAATTTTTAAGGAAGTTATACAGGGTTGGGTAACTCATCTATTGAATACCTTTGGGAAATGGCTATACAATCAAATTGCTGGTTTTGAATTGTTTTGGAATTACTCTTTAAAATGCTATAAAAAAGGTCTCATTAATAAACACGAACAACTAAAAATTCCTTTTCGTCCGAATCGTCCTTTAAGTTTGCAAGAAATTTATGTGGATTTGCAATTCTTGGAAAAAGCTAATAATGAACCAATTAATTTTTCTGAGATTAAAAAATATAATCGTTTGACTATTAAGGGGCAACCTGGAGCTAGAAAAACACTTTTATTAAAATATCTTGTTCTCTCTTGGGCGAGGGAAAAATTAAATAGTTCCTCTAATGAGTATGTGCCGATTTTATTAGAGTTATATCGCCTCAATGAAATAGAAACTTCTGCCCTCAACATGGAAGTCTTAAAACAGAAATTAGTAGAAGCTTTAGATAGGGATGATTTTCCTAAAGCTAATTCTTTTGTCGAGCAAAGTCTGGAAAAGGGAAAATTATTTCTGTTATTTGATGGATTAGATGAAGTAAAAAGTTTGATTCGTACTCAAGTTGTACAAGCTATTAATGATTTATTAGATAAGTACGATAATAAATGTCGAACAATTATTACTTGTCGGGCAGCAGTTTATCGGAATGATTTTGCTGAGTCTGTCGAGAAAACATTAGATATTAAATAATTTAGCGACAGACAAATGCGACTCTTTTTAGAAGCATGGAAATCTGAAATGCCACCCGATAAATCTATCGATCAACTCATACAAACTTTGAGAGATAGACCTCTAATTATGGAGTTAGCTAGAAATCCTTTAATGTTGACAATTGTTGCTCATCTTTATACTCAACCTGCTTTTGTTTTGCCTCAGTCTCGATCAGATTTTTATCAAGAATCTACTCATATTTTATTGAATCAATGGCAAAATAATTTTAATCAATATAAAGAGAGCGCTCATAAGCGGAGAGTGCTACAACATTTAGCTTTATTTGCTCAGGATAATGCTAGTCAACAACAAAAAAATGACTTGAGTTTAGATTATCAAATTGTCGTAGAACAAATTCGGAAAGTTTTACCGGATTTGAATCTTAATCCTGAAACAGATACTCAACTAATATTAAGAGAAATTGTCGAACGTAGTGGATTATTATTGGAAATTGAGAGGGGAGATAAATATCAGTTTGCTCATTTAACTTTGCAAGAATATTTTGCAGCAACAGCTTTGAGAGATAGAGAAAATGAGTTAATAGAAAAGTTTAAAAATGACCCGGAACGTTGGCGAGAAACGGTTAAACTTTGGTGTGGTTTTGCGGGGAATAGTACAAATTTAATAGAGGTTATTTATCGGGAAGATTCTCTGACAGCTTTTGAATGTTTAGCGGATGCTCAAGAAGTTTCTTCTGATTTAGCAGAGAGAATTATTGAAGAGTTTAAGGAAAAATTGGTAGAAGTAAATTATGATGAAAATTTAGCTAGAGCTTTCGGAGCAGTTGCTTCTGATGTTCGTGAAAGAGGTAGGGGAAAAGTTGTTTTTGAGTTTCTAGAAAATGCTTTGAATAATTCTGAATCTCTGGAAATTCGTCAGGCGTCTGTTAAGGCATTATCTAAAACAAATTTGCCACAAGCGGCGGATATTTTGTTTAGGTATTATGAGGATTTTGATTTGCTGGATGCTCGTCAAGCACTTATTAATATGGCAGATATTGCAGTTTCTTTATTGAAGGGTTTAGCGGAAAAAGGTTCGGAAATGGCAATGAGAGATTTAGTGAAAATTGGTACTCCTTATGCAACAGAAGTTTTAAATGGTTTACTTTATCATTCTGATGAAAATATTCAGAGGTTAGCTGCTTTAAATCTTGCGGAATTTAGTATTCCTAATAATTAGTTTTCTAGGATTGAAAAATATGGCAGGAGTTGATAATAAATTTAATTTAAGAGATTGGGAATGGATAGCCGTTCATTTTCCACTATCGGAAAGAGAATATATGGCAAAAGTAGCTTGGTTAATTTGTTGTAAGTGTACTCCTGAGGAAATTTCTGAACGTAAGATTGATCCAAGAATAGTAATTCCTTTGTGTACGATAGTATTGCTTGATGAAAAAGATTTTTTACAGTTAAAACAGTTTGAACAAGAAGCCAATTACTATAAGTTTGAACAAGAAGATGGTTATTATCACAAAATCTTTTTAAGATTCAAAGAGAAACGAGAAAGTATTAGTAGAATAAAACAAGGATTTATTAATCCAGTAATTGATTCCATTAATCCCAGCGAAAAATGGCAATCCTTATTTGAAACTTTGGATATAGATTTACAATTCTCCTTACTATATCATCTCATTAACTACCGTCTTCCCACTCGCGATGACTGGCGTAATATTTTTCTAGATGTAAAATATAAATTTTTACCAGAATTATGTTTTCCACTGGCACTAATTTTAATCATTTCATCTTCATTACTTTTTCTTCCTCTAGGATTAATTTTAGGATTAATTAATATGTTTTTCTTCTCGGCTTTGGAAAAAAATACTCTATTAAGTATCTTTGTCTTAAATTGGAGTCTGTTTTTATTTTATTTACTATTAGAATTTTCTTTTTCTTTGGAAATACCTCTATTAATTTTAGTAATTATGTCTTTTATTTTCTCAATTTCATGGATTTACGCGCAAAACATACAACGCAGAGCGGATAATCCCCTCAAGGATATTTTAAAATATGATAGTTCTATTAATACTTAACTATAAGTTAGGTAAAGAGTCTAGTAATATACAGTTAGCGTCAAACCTACGATTTATTATTTTTTAATATATGGAAAGAGCAATCGCTCTCTAATATTTCATCCTTAAAATATCAACAATTTAACTTGAAAGCTGATAACTGATAACTGATAAGGCGATCGCCTGACACACCTATTTTTTTGAAGCTTCAGAAAATGAAAATCTTTCTGGTATTGCTTCTGGGAAAATTCCTGAATATTTCATTGCCTCTTACGAGAAAAAATAGTTGAATAAAAAGTCATATATATAGGCGAACAACACCAGCTAAACTTTATAATATCAGAAAAGTTCTGAGGAAGCAACCGAAAATCCTTCGACGCGCGATTTTTTTCAGGAGCTTCAGACAATGACAATGTTGGTAGCTTTCCACTGGATGGTAAAGAGGGTTCGCGAAGTGGAACGGAGTTCTATCGCTCCGTAAAATTCATCTTTAAAAAAGTAATTTGAGTTGAAGGCGGATAACTGATAACTGATGGAAAATTTAATCAGGAAAAAGCAAGCATTTAGGAGTGCTTTACAAGATGAAAGTATTTCTGTTATTGCTCTAGGAAAAATTATTGAACCTTTGATTGTCAGAAGGACAAGGAAATTTGGTTGAATAAAAAGTCATGCGTATAGGCGAGTAACCCCAGCTAAAATTTATGATATCAGAAAAATTATGAGAATGCAACGGAAAATCCTTCGACGCGCCGAAATTTTAGGAGCTTCATAGAATGACAATGTTAGTGATTTTCCATTGAATCGAAAGGGCGATGCTTTCTCATCTTTCATCCTTTTAAATTGGTAATTTAAACAGAACACTGATAACTGAAAAGGCGATCGCCTGACGAGCCGATTTTTTCATGAGCTTTAGAAAATGAAAATCTTTCTGGTATTGCTTCTGGGAAAATTCCTGAATATTTCATTGCCTCTTACGAGAAAAAATAGTTGAATAAAAAGTCATATATATAGGCGAACAACACCAGCTAAACTTTATAATATCAGAAAAGTTCTGAGGAAGCAACCGAAAATCCTTCGAGGCGCGATTTTTTTTTGGAGCTTCAGAGAATGAAAATGTTGGTGATTTTTCACGAAGGAGGGATGGATGGAAATATTTCACGAGGGAAAACAACCATTTTCGGGTGCTTCACAAGATGAAAATTTTTCTGGCGTTGCTTCTAGGAAAATTCCTTTGACGCACCGATTTTTTCTCAGGTGCTTCAGAGAATGAAAATATTGGTGATTTTTCATGGAGGAGAGATGGATGGAAATATTTCACGAGGGAAAACAACCATTTCCTGGTGCTTCACAAGATGAAAATTTTTCTGGCATTGCTCATTGGAAAATTCCTTTGACGCGCCGAATTTTTTCAGGAGCTTCAGAGAATGAAAATGTTAGTAATTTTCCACTGAGGAGAAATGGGTAGAAAGATTTGATGAAGGAAAAACAACTATTTATGGATGCTTCACAAGATGAAAATATTTTTGGCATTGCTCTTGGGAAAATTCCTTTGACACGCCGAATTTTTCAGGAGCTTCAGAGAATGAAAATCTTCGTACTTTTCAGGAGAAATGGATGGAAAGATTTGACGAGGGAAAAACCGCCATTTATGAAGAGCTTCACAAGATGAAAATATTTCTGGTATTGCTCCTGGGAAAAATTTCTGAGACTGATAACTGGTAACTGAAGAGGCGATCGCTCTCTAATATTTCATCTTTTCAAGATTGGCAATTCAGGTCGAAAGCTGATAACTGATAACTGATATAGCGCTAGGCATTAAGGTTAGGACATTTATACATCCTGAAACCCTTTGACACTTTACTATTCCCTATTCCCTATTCCCTATTCCCTATTCCCTAGCGCGTAGCGCTATAACTGATTTATCTGTTCCCTGTTCCCTGTTCCCTGTTCCCTCCTCTTATTGCCAAATTTCTAAACTTAGTAAACTGAGGGTCAAACAATAACTTCACCGTACCAGTCGGACCATTCCTATGCTTAGTAATAATAACCTCAGCAATACCCTGATCCGGAGTATCTGGGGAATAATACTCATCTCGATAAAGCATAATAACTAGATCGGCATCCTGTTCAATAGAGTTATGAACGACAAGCTCATTCGCCACAAAATTATGTAAACCTGGTACAGTTAAATCAAAAACCTCCTCCTCCCCATCAGGCATTATTTCCACAATTTCATCCCATTCCACATCAATTTCAGTACACCCTTCCAACTGACGAGACTTAACAACAGACCCTAAATTTCCACCAGATTTTGGCCCAAAATCGGCTTGAGACAAAAACTGCCCACAATACAATATTGAACATTTAAGCATTTTTTCGTTCAAAATAGCAAGAGAATCCCCAATATTCAGACTATTCAACTGTTTCCAACCCCCCATAGAAAAGAAAGGATGATTAGCCGTCGCCCTAATCAATTTTCCCGAAGAAGTTTGCAGACGAAAGACAGGTTTAACCCCAGTAGAAAACACCCGACTAACCATCGCCGACTCAAATTTTCCAGTATTTTCATTCAAAGCAAAAACAGGAAAATTCGACTTACCAACCAGACGAGAAATAGGAATCTTTTTACCATCAACCAAATAGATTAAAGTTTCTCCAGTCAAACAACCAGACTCTCTTAAGTCAGACATCATTGGTCTTTTATTAGTTCGAGATTCGACACTTCTACTAAGTTGAGATAAAGCAATAATCGGCACCGAAAGTTCCCGCGCCAAACCTTTTAAATTTCTAGTAATTCTTGCCAACTCTAAGACTCGATTATCACTACTACTTCCCTCCATTAACTGTAAATAATCTAATAAAATTAATCCTAACGCCCCACCCTGTTCACTTTGAAGTTGTCTAGTTTTTGAACGAATTTCATTAACAGTAATATTAGGAGTATCATCAATAAAAATTGGCATCTCAGAAAGAGTACCAATAGCAGAAGTTAAAGGTTCCCATTCATTCTGACTAATACGCCCAGACCGCAATCTATTACTTTCAATTCTCGCTTCACTAGCTAATAGTCTTAAGACCAATTGTTCCTTAGACATTTCCAAACTAAAAATAGCAACTGGTAATTTGAGATTAGCTGCAATACTATGACCAATATTTACAGCAAAGCTAGTATTATGAAGGCAAATATCATTACCTACAAAATTATGAGTTTCTGGCACAGTCAGATCGTATACTTGCTTTTCTCCTACTGGTTCTATAGAAACAATTTCATCCCAGAAAATATCGCTACTTTCTAATTGTTCATTCCATAAATTATCTGGTTTGGCTAAATTTAATCTGTCGGAGTGGAAATCCAGATTTTCTGATGGAAGATTTCCCATATTTGCCAGAATATTTCTCCCAGAGATAGTATCAGCAGTAGTTAAATTCTCAGAATTTTTAGTAGAGGGTGTTTTTCTACTTCTACTCTTAACCGACTGATTTTTAGATTTGGCGAATTTTTCCATCATACAGAGCAATTTATTCCAGAAAATTTCCGTCTTTTCTAATTCCTCACTCCAGAAATTCTCTTGTCTGACTAAATTGAATCTCTCGGAGTCAAAATCCAGATTTTCTGATGGAAGATTTCCCATATCTGCCAAAATATTTTCTCCACAGATAGCATCAGCAGTAGTTAAATTCTCAGAATTTTTAGTAGAGGGTGTTTTTCCACTTCTACTATTTACCGAACGACTTTTAGATTCGGCAAAGTTTTCCATCATACAGAGCAATTCATCCCAGAAAATTCCTGTATTTTCTAAATGCTCATCCCATAAATTATTTTCTGTGATTAAATTTAACCAGCTAGAGTCAAAATCGAAATTTTTAGAATCAAAGCCACCAATATCTGCAATAAAATTTTTCTGAGATAAAGCATCAGTAATTGTCAAATGCCATAAATCTCTATTACAAAAACAACTTCTGAATTCTGAATTCAGAATTCTGAATTCTTTAACAAACTTTCTTTTTCCACTTCTCTTCTCTTCAATTTTTTCAATAGCAGCAACAATTCCAAATCTCAGCAAAATATGTTGTATTTGCCTAACCAATTTTCCACTAACCGCAGAATAACCAAAACATACTCCCCCACTCTCAGATATTTTTACCCATCCATCCCAAGAAAATAGATATCTAATAAATAAAACTAATTGCGACCTTTCTAACTTAAAGACAAGAGGAAAAAGACAGAAATTATCAGAATCAATCAGGCAAGAAAACTTACTTTCTGGAATAGTTTCATTACCAAAAATATCTAACCGACGCGGTACAGCTATTTTTTCTCCTACCTGCAATTTTGCTAAAGGTTTCCAACCATCAACCGTTAAAAAAGGATGACTAATTGTTGTCTCTACAAATCTTCCTAATTTTGTCGTTACTCTAAATACAGGTTTAATTCCATCATCAACAAAAGCACTCGGTTTACTCAGATGAAACTTCCTATTTTCTCCCAAAGTTAATAATTCTATTTCCTGCCTTTGATAAACCTCTACCAAAGTAACTAAACTTCCATCTTTTTGCAAAACTAAAGTATCATAAGTAGCGCATTTTCCCATAGAAGGTCTACCCGCCACAATGATTAGATCGGAACGTTGAAAACCTCCAGTCATTGCATCTAAATCGTAAAAACCACAAGCAAGACCAGGTAAAGCAACCCCCTCATTTCTATCCTCAATCTCCTGAAAAGTATCAATTAAAGTCTCAGAAATAGGAACTAAATCTTGTTGTGGTTTATCTTGAGTCAGAGCAAAAACTTTTTGTTCTGCTTGGTCAAGAATAGTTTCTAATTTAGTCGCTGTTTGAAAGCCTAAATCAAAAATTTCATTTCCAGCTTGAATTAATTTTCGTCGGATATATTTATCAACAACTAAAGCTGCATATTGGTCGATGTTAACTGCAGAAACAGTTCGTTCTAACAGTTGAACTATTTTCACTTGCCCACCAATTTTTTCTAATTGATTATGATCGGAAAGCCAACTGGTAACAGTCATTAAATCTGTAGGTTTGCCCTGACTATAAAGTTGCCACATTGCTTTATAAATAATTTGATGAGCTTGAATGGCAAAAAACTCTGGGCGTAACAATTCTGTTACTCGATTAATAGCTTCCGGGTCGAGAAGAATACCACCTAAAATAGCTTCTTCTGCCTCAATATTTTGGGGAGCTAGGCGATCGCTTTGCATCTATCTATAGATTTACCTAAAAATTATTTTCAATGCTGATAAAGTCAGAGTTACAGCAGCAACTTTTCTAGAGGTACACAATTCTGGAGAAGTAGGCAACAGGTAAGAGGTAACAGGCAGTATAGATTATTAGGAAAAGGTAATAAAAGTAAAAGTTTTCACTCAACAACTAATATTTTTAATATCGAGTCAATCAGATATCAGTCATTCGTGTTTCTAGTTCAACCAATAACTGATAACTGATAACTGTTAACTGTTAATTGTTAACTACCCACCACTTGAATTTCAACTTCAGCAGTTACCTCTGGATGAAGTTTAATTTCAGCTTTGTAGAAACCAACCTTGCTAATCTCTGGCAAAGTAACACCACGTCTATCAATTTCTTGACCAGTATTTTCCTTAATTACTTCGACCAATTCTCTATCAGTAACCGTACCAAATATCGCATCATTTTCACCCACTTGTTTAGCAATTTTGAAGCGACCGACTGTTTGCAAAGCAGTTTTTTGAGCTGCTGCTGCTTGCTTCAATTCTATTTGTTTTTGTCGCTCTTGTTCTTTACGACGTTCTACTTGTTTAAGAACACCTGGAGTAGTGCGAAAAGCAATTTTCTTAGGAATCAAATAGTTACGGGCATAACCAGGAGCTACTTCCACAACATCCCCCGATTTTCCCAACTTGTTAACATCTTGATTCAAGACTACCTGTAATTTTTTGGCCATGACTGTAATTGTAAAATTTTCACTGCAAACCTTCATTATATCCTAATTCCAATAATAATATAGGAACTAACTAGAGATTAATTGAAGGTATAGTATTTCCAAACAAGATATAAACTAGGATTAATGACAAAAAGGAAGACTGGATATGGGAGTAGGTAACTGTATGAAATCTCTCCGGGTATTTTTTCGGGCTATGAGAAATGGTCATTCTATTTCATATCTCATGTGAAAATGCTGTATAGTCATAACTAGGATGAACTATAGAGTAGGTAGTTAAAGTTAAAGCTTAAGTTTAAGTTATGTTCCCTGAACTGTAAACCTTACCACTATTCATCAACCCAAAAATTATCATCAAATTAAATATTCAATAAATATAGCATTTCTCAAATTGGTGAGATACACAAATTTTCGATTTTAGGCAACAGCGAATAGGGAATAAG
>NZ_JBNHEP010000232.1:0-8484 GCF_050015995.1 Dapis brunnea BLCC-M229
CGAATTATTAATTGTTAATAATTAATAATTAAATAATTCTGGTTTAAAGCCTCTCATGAGCAAGGAGAAAAAGCGGTCGTTTGCGGAGCAGTCCGTTAGGATGGGATGGCGAGGAGACCTCGCCATATCCAATCGACCAAGACAGCGGTCGTTTGCGGAGCAGTCCGAAGGATGGGATGGCTAGGTTTCTCGAAGAAAGCAGAGTCGCTGCCTCTTGCCTCCTGCGGAGGAGCTGCGCTAATAGAGGAGCTGCCTCTTTACAGAGGAGCTGCGCTAACGCTTTTCATGTCGGCTCTTAGCCGTTAACGAAGTTATGCGCCAGCAAAACGCCATATCCAATCGACCAAGAGAAAAGTGCTAGGATATTTCCTTATATTCAATTCCCGTAAGGTTTTAACCAGAGGTAATTATCAATTATCAATTATCCATTATCCATTAATGAATTCTTCCTTCTTTATTCTGCTATAATATCAATATCAAGTAACCGGATATGGCGATCGCCCGATTATATAATTTATAATACTACCGAACATCATAATTTAGGTAGAAACTTAATGGCAGAAACAACAGCATATTTCAATGCAGATGTAGTTATTATTGGTGCTGGTATTGCGGGTCTGGCAACAGCATATTACCTCAGCCAGAAACAACATCTACAAATTATATTGCTAGAGAAAGACTCTATCCCTAATCCCAATAACAGTTCCTATGGCGATGAACGGATGTATCGCCGAATGTATTCTAATGAATATCTATCAGAATTGCAAGAGGAAAGCTTGAAAGAGTGGGAAATGCTTGAAGCTCAACATGATTGTCAGTTACTGAGACAAAATGGCTTGCTCTTCTACGGCGAAGCTTGGGATGAAGAAACAATAGAAGGTAGTATTCCAGGTGCTCGTCGAGTGATGGAAAAGAAAGGAATTCCATTTGAAGCCTTAAATGCTGAACAACTTCAAGAACGTTGGCCAATGCGTCCTAAACCAGATTTTATCGGTTTGTTTGAAAGCACTTCCGGTATGGTTTGGTCTACAAAAGCTATTGAGCTATTTCGATCTCAAGCCGAAACTAATGGCGTATCTATCCACACAGGGGAAGAAACTGTTAGTCTCAACTGCACTCCTAGTAGCACGGTTGAAATCAAAACACGATCGGGAAATACATTTTTAGCCAATCAAGTTGTATTGACTGCTGGGGCTTGGACTAATGATTTACTCAGTTCATTTACAGATCCCCTCAATTTAGAAATTTGGCCGATGTTATGGGGACATTATCGGGTGGAAGAGACTTTACGAGATCAGTTCCCACAATGGTTCTGTTTTCAGCAAGAAAAGCCAGATAGTAACGATGGTGGACTCTACTACGGATTTCCTTGTCATACTCCTGAAACATCACTTATCAAAGTTGGGATTGATTGGTGTCCACCAGAACTCCGCACAAAAACCATGAGTACATTTGTGAGAGAACCCGATTCAGAGCTTGCGCAGTTACTCGATCAATTCCTTCGTAATAATTGGGATGGAATTAAGGAGTGTGTGGGTCTGTATTTTAGTCCATACATGATGACAAAAGATACTTTATTTGTGCTAGATCGGCTTCCCGGATATCCACAAATTAGTCTTTTTACAGGTGGATCGGGTCAAGCGTTTAAGTTTACACCACTTTTAGGCAAGTTGCTTGCTGAGTTAGTTTTAGATCAGCCCCCCTCTTTTGATTTATCTCCCCTCAGTGCTAGTCGGGAGTTATAAATAATTAGGAAGGAGTCAGGAGTCAGGAGTCAGGAGGGAGAAGTGGTCAGGACTTACGCAAAAAATCAAATTACACACCATCTGTAGGGGCGAATGGCATTCGCCCTTACTAGATATAGTAGATCTGCGTAAGTCCTGGTGGTGAAAAAAAGAATATATCAGAACCGACATTCCGCTTTGGTTGGCATATCAAACGCGGAGCAAGTGCGGCTGCTTCATCGCTCTGTTTCGCGATTATTGATGTTATTTTCATCTATTGTCCAATAGTTAGGGGGCGATTAAATCTAAAAACCTTTATATGTAAAGGTTTCAGCCTTTTTAGATCGGTAAAAAGTACGCCTGTTTCAGCTCTTAATGCTCAAAAAGTTAGTATTTTCGCTGCTGAGTATAGCAAAAAAATTACTCCTCCCCTGCTCCCCTACTCCCCTACTCCCCTACTCCCCTACTCTCCCACTCCCCCGCTCCTTAAAAAAGACTTTTTCAGCAAACCCTAGTTAGGGTTTGCTGATTTGCGATAGAACATTCGTTCCGCTTTGCTACGCACATGAAACGCGATCGCTCTGTTTCACGATTATTGATGTTCTATTCATCTATTGTCCAATAGTTAGGGTGGGCTGATTAAATCTCAAAGTATTTACAGATAAAGGTTTTAGCCTTTTTATGTCTTATATTGATGTTTGATTCATCTATTGTCCAATAGTTACAGCAGTTTGCGCACCTTATGAAGTACATATGCACAAGCAAGTGCGGCAGCTATATACTTTCATCCAACAAAGCCATTGTTAATTAGGGTTTGCTGAAAAAGTCTTATGGGTGAGGGTAGGAGGACCGAGTCAGGAGTCAACCCACCCCTAACCCAACCCACCCCCGCCCCTCCCAGGAGGGGAATATGAGGGGAAGTCAGGAGGAATGGGGAATTTAGAGAAGGCAGAAGGAAGAATTATCCCTTGATTTTTCAGCCAATAGTCAACCCAAAATCCTAACTTTTTGAGAACTCTAGAACGAAAACCTTGTACTTTTTTAAGACCTAAAAAAGCTAAAACCTTTATCTGTAAATCCTTTTAGATTTAATCAGCAGAGCAATAATTATTAATTATTGAATAGGATGCTATGAGGCGATAAAGCCTTAAGCATCCTAGTTTTGCTTATTCTTTGTAAATCCGAAGATGGGTGTGTGAATAATCCATTGAAAACTGATTGGGATTTTCTCGAACCCTAGCGGTAAATCTTGCGTAAAATTGGTTGACAATATCTAAAACATCTTCATGGGAGCGATTAGTGAAGGCATTTCGGAAAGTATGTTCACTCCAAGAACGAATTGTTTGGGTAAGTCCTTGGGCAAATTTCTCAGTGTCCCCATCTTCTTCGTACTGAGATCGATAAGGACAGGGAATTAAGATGGTTTGTATATCCCCTAATCTTAACCCAGCTTGATAAACTTCACTTTGGGAATCTTCAAGACAGGCACTAAATTCAGCTTCTTTTCGGTAATAATTTTGGAATGTAGCGTCAACATACTCCTCTGGCTTAATTAAACCCTCAATCTGCATTTGTTTCCAAATCTCATGGAGAACATCATGCATATTCAAGTCTACCTGGTTGTTGCCTAGATAACGCCCTTTTTCGTCTGTGGATAAATTAGCACTGACTATTTGCCCCCCAGATTTGAGTTCTTTCGCCCTAGCTAGGAGAATAGTAGTCCAGTCAAGCTGAGATTGGGCTTGAAAAATGGCTTTATCTTCCCCTTGCTCACAAGCATTAATATGGGTATGGTAGGTTAGATGTTTAGGCAACTTACTTAACCAGTGCATGGCTGTGGAGGAGAAGCCAAAGTCTAGACTATTGGGAGGACACACAGGTTCATAAAATGAGCGTGGAACCATTGAAACGACTAGATTTTGATCGTCTTGCATTAAAAAGGATGAAGTTTGACCCAAAGCATTAAAATCATTACTGGGTAAATCACTAAATATTGCTTCAATAAAAACCCCGCTATTTTGTTTTTTGATTGTATCAAAAATTTGCTGCCATAATCCTTGGGTAGTACCGCCATCTGCAATACCGTAATCAGCTAGTCTTACTTGTGAACTGTTTTGGATGGATTGGATTGCTGTTGTGACTAAATCCCCAGCAGCTTCGAGACAAAGTTTTGCTCCAAGTGTGTTGAGTGAGTAGTCAGATGCCATATAAATTGCCATATCAGATATTCTCCAATGATGATGATTTTTTTCCTGCTTTTGGGTTTAATTTTTCTCTAAAAAATCTGGCATTTGACATCCCACTCTGGGTTGTTTATCTGCTGCTGAAATCAGGGTTGATATGACTTGTTCGTAGGATTCTTCGCTATTGGTTAACTCTGCCAAAAAGGCATTGACTTTTTTTTCAACAATTTCTTGGACAAAGGCATAAATATAGCAGGGGTCTACTTGCTTGAAAATTGATGGGGCATAAAACTCGATTGAGTCGCAAATAACAGCACCAGCACTACTAATTGATTCCGGAATAAAAGTGATGGATTTTGCCTGTAAAATATCGAGTACCGAAGGTTCGCTTAGGGGAACATTTGCAGAACCAACAATATATTGACACTTCAAGGAATCGGCAATTTCTGGTGTAATTAGACCACTGATGGAACAAGGAACTAATGCATCACAGGGAATATCCCACCAGTTATGATCCTGTGAGATATTCTTGCAATTCGGAAGATCTGCTCGCTGGGGTACAATGTCATAAGTCATGATACTTGCTCCCAGTTTTTGGAGAGCTATAGCAGTAGCTTTACCCACCTTTCCCGAACCATGAACCAGAAAAACTAAGCCGTCAAGATTTTTTCCAAAAATACCTTGGATACTACCCACTACACCATAAGCTGTGGCAATACTCGGGTCAACTTTAGAATCTAGAGATGCCAGAATATAAGGACAGTGGTTTCTGAGATATTCCATGTCCTCCAAGGAAGTATTTAAGTCACAACCAGTGTACATCAAACCGTTAAGCTCATTCAGCATAGAACCGATAAAACTCAATAGCTCTTTCTTGCAGGCTTGACAATCGGCCATCGCTACAACAATTTTACCACCGCTAAAACCTGTATTGTACAGACGATGTTTATGGGTCATAACGAGGGACAAATTTCTACAGTCCTCCCAAGCAAGTGTCTGAGATTTATAAGTTTTGACCCTCAATCCACCGTTACTCGGCTGACTCAGGGTTGGTCTGTCTAACCCAATAAAACATTGCAAACCATCTCTATCTTTCTGAATAATTTTCATCTAAACTAAATTTGTTCTATTTATTATGGTGGATTATATTACAAAAGTTAAAAAAAAACATCAATTCTCTGACAAATTTGTTCCTGTCTTTCTTGCTTCTTCTAACCAACCATCAAACTTATCTTGATTTTTCTTGACCCACTCCTCTGCATGGCGACGGAGATCTTCTGAGTTACTTTCACCATCTTGTACGAGTTTTTGTTGAGCGTTAACATCTTCAATAGGAATTGAAACCAGCTCAAACAGACGTTTGGCTGCTGGATTAGCTTGCAAAAATTTATTGTTTGCTACTATCCGCACTCTATCAACTGCAATACCTAGATTTTTTCCATCTAGCATAGTTTCTTGTTCCGACACTTCTCCCTGTTCTTTTGGTAGAGAAGTAAAAGGCACTTCTAGCCAGATTGCATCCTTACCAGGTTCTAATACTGCAGGTACCCAGTGAGGAGTGTAAACATAATAGAGAATAGGTTTTTCCAGTCGGTTGCGAGCTACTACATCTGCCAACAAAATATCATAATTACCTTGATCGTGTTCAACCGTATCTCTCAGTCCATAGACATCCAAGTGATGCTCAATCACTAATTCACAACCCCATCCAGGATTACAACCTGCTAAGTTAGCTTTGCCATCACCATCTGAGTCAAAAAGTTGGGCAATTTTGGGATCTTTAAGCTGCTCTAACCTAGTGATTTTATATTTTTCTGCAGTTTTTTTGTCAATTTGATACCCTTGCAAAGCATTGTCAACAATAATTCCCACCCGCTTGAATTTATCTTCACCTCCGTTTTCTATAAAAAATTTATTTTGGAGTTTTTCCCAATGATCGGTGTAGAAATCTAAGCCTCCCTTACTGACAGAAATATGTACTATGGGAACACTGAGCTGTTTGACGGCTTCAGTTTTATAACCAAGCTTTTCTAGACCAATATTAATAACTTCTGTTAAAAATGCTGCATAGGTTGCGATACTAGAGCCAGAGCTTACTGTTACCCCTTTACCCGGCATCGTTTTGTCTGTTGATTCAGGATTAGATTGGATAGTGGGTTGACAGGCAATTAAAGTGATTGACCGAAAAATTGGGTTTCAAGCCTCGCCCTTATAGGGCGACTTTTTAGTTGATTATTGTCTATAAACATGTTATTATACTCTTAGTTTTCAAGTCAGGTTATGAAATCTAGATTTAAGTATCGTATATATCCAACATCAGGGCAAAAACACCAATTGGCCAAGCTATTTGGCTGTGTTCGTGTTGTTTGGAATGATAGTCTAGCTTGCTGCCAAGAAAAGTATAAATTAGGAGAGAATAAACCCACTAACTCCGAGTTACAAAAACTGTTTATTACTCAAGCCAAAAAGACTGAAGATAGACAGTGGTTATCGGAAGTTTCTAATATACCACTACAGCAATCTTTAAATGATTTAAATCAAGCTTATCAAAATTTTTTTAAATCAACCAAAGGTCAGAGAAAAGGCATAGCTATTAAACCTCCTAAATTTAAAACTAGAAAGTCAAAGCAAACTGCTAGGTTTAGAAAGGGTGGGTTTAAACTTGGTCAACATAAAGTATATTTAGCTAAAATTGGGAAACTAAAAATAGTTTGGTCAAGAGAGTTACCTGCTGCTCCATCATCAGTAACAGTCATTAAAGATTCAGCTAATAGATATTTTCTCAGCTTTGTAGTAGAAATACAACCAGAAATCTTACCTCAAACTGATAATTCAGTAGGTATAGATTTAGGAATTAAAACTTTTGCTACATTGAGCGATGGTACAAAAATTGACGCACCGAAACCCTTGAAAAAACGGATTAGGAAGTATCAAAAATTAAGCAAGTCATTATCTAAGAAAACTAGAGGCTCTAAACGATATGAAAAAGCCAGATTGGGAGTAGGTAAATTTCAGGCCAAATTGAAAGACACAAGGACAGATTTTCTGCATAAATTGTCTACTAAAATAATTCGTGAAAACCAAACAGTTGTTTTAGAAGATTTGAATGTGTCTGGAATGATAAAAAACCGCAAGTTATCCAGAGCTATATCAGACTTAGGATGGAGAAAATTTAGAACATTTTTAGAAGGAAAAGCAGAAAAATACGGTCGTGATTTTAGAGTAATTAATCGTTGGGAGCCAACAAGTCAGACTTGCTCTAGTTGTGGTTTTAAAGGTGGAAAATTAGACCTTAAGGTGCGAGAATGGGAGTGTCTTAACTGTGGTGTCAAACACGACCGTGATGAAAATGCAGCCATAAATATATTAGTCGCGGGCGGGCAGTCCGAGACAAAAAACGGACGTGGAGGCAAGCGTCAGACTACTGCCAAAGTAGCAGCAGCCTGTGAGACGTCAACCCACCGAGGAGCTAAGGCTCGGTAGGAATCCCCGTGCCTTTAGGCCGAGGAGGATGTCAAAAAAAAGCTAGAACTATTTTTAAGCAGTGTTTTTTTCTTTTTCGTTTCATTTTCATCCTTTAAGCTAGTTTTAGTCAAGCAATGGCTTAATTTTATTCTACAGAGCTAGTGGGTATCCTAATGGTGTTTATGACAAACTTCAGATAAGGGTATAAACCATAAATTTTAAAAATATTAAAGCCATACACAGTATGATTTTAGACAACTCAGTTTAACACCATATAATAAAATGAAGCTAATTGATTTGAGATTTTTCCATTCGCCTAACCTTTGGTAACTTGATAAAAGTTAACACAGTTATGTTGATTTATTTGCAGATACCTTAGTAGAATTAAGCAGGCTCTAGCCGGAAGTAATATTTCCAGAAGCTCCACTCACAGCTTTTGGAAAACAACTCTCAAAAATATGAACAGTACAGGAGAAAAATGATTATGTCAATATCTGTGGAAGAAGTTTATAAAATTCTTGGTCTGTGGTTTTTTCAAGATACTTTTGGGTGGCATTTGAGTGAGCTTCCTCCTAATGAGACCTATGAAGCACTTACAAAAGCAATGCTTATTTGTGCAAAAGGAGATGGAGTTCTTGCCCCAGAAGAAAGAGACTGGATTATAGGTTTCTCTGCAGTTAGAGGAATGGAACCCACACTGATTGAGGAAATGAAAAAGTATGAAGCAACAGAAGATTTAGAGGAAGTTATTAGTCGGACATCTCAAGCAATTAAGGCAAAAAGAGCCGCTATATATTATGCGATTAAGGCTTGTTCAGCCGATGCTGAATATCATGAAGGTGAGCAAGCATATGTTCGTAAAATGGCTGGTTTAATCGGTGTATCGGAAGAAGAAGTGAGTCAGTTAGAAGCCATGTATTTAGAAGAAAAAAGACTGCGAGAAAAACGAGTTGAACTTTTATTTCCTGACGGTCTACCTTATAGTTCTTGAAGCCAAGGAAAAAACGCAGACCTATTATTTTCTGGAGCTGATTTTCAGCTACTACTTGGAAATACCTAAGAGACTGTTTGTAAAAAAAAGCTAAAGATGGCCATGAAGAAGTATTTAAGGT
>NZ_JBNHEP010000233.1:0-31919 GCF_050015995.1 Dapis brunnea BLCC-M229
TTATTCCTGAAATTGCTCAAAAATAATATCAAGTTAAAAAAATTATCAATGGCACAGAAATTTATGGAAAAAACGAAGCTTTCCTATCTCTAGCAGACAAAAAAACTGGATTTTTCTCCCTTCTTGCTTCTTGCTTCTTGCTTCTAACTTATTCCTGAAATTTATGAATCAATCCCAATTAACAATCAATAATAATAACGAAAATTTGTGTCAAATAATCAGTCAAAGTATTGCTGAAACTGCCGAACAACGGATTACCTTTGCCAAATATATGGATTTAGTTTTATACCATCCCCAACATGGTTATTATGCAACTCATCCTGTAAATATTGGCAAACAAGGAGACTTTTTAACTTCCCCTCATTGGAGTGGTGACTTTGGAGAATTATTAGCAGAACAATTTCTGGAAATGTGGCATATTTTCCAAAGACCTAATAATTTTACTCTGGTAGAAATGGGTGCTGGTCAAGGAATTTTAGCCGAGCAAATTTTAGGTTATCTCCAACAAACACATTTAGATTTTTTCCAAACAATTGAATATCTGATTATTGAAAAGTCAGAAGTTTTAAAATCAGAACAAAAACAAAGGTTAGGGTCATATCAAGTCAGGTGGAGTGACTGGGATGAAATTTTCCATAATTCCGTGACGGGATGTTTCTTTTCTAATGAGTTGGTAGATGCTTTTCCAGTGCATAAGTTTAGAATAGAAGATCGGGAAATTCGAGAAATTTATGTCTCCTATGACTCTGAGGGAAAGTTTGTAGAAATAACTGATAAAATTTCTACTCCTGAGATTGCTGAATATTTTAAGTTAGTGGATATAAATTTACTCTCATTTGCTGATGTTGAGGGTTATCAAAGTGAAATAAATTTACAAGCTTTAGATTGGATAAAAATTGTTAGTGATAAATTACTTAAGGGATATGTATTAACTATTGATTATGGTTATCAAGCAGCACGTTATTATAATCCCGTTAGAAGAGAGGGAACTCTACAATGTTATTATCAACATCACCGAAATAATGAACCTTATTGGAATATTGGGCGACAAGATATTACTGCTCATGTTGATTTTACTGCTTTGGAAAAACAGGGAAATTTGTCAGGATTAGAAACTGTAGGTTTTACTCAACAGGGTTTATTTTTAATGGCATTAGGTTTGGGATATAGATTAAATAAATTATCAAATAATCAAGGATTTTCTATTGAAGAAGTTTTCCGACGTAGGGAAGCATTACATTCATTAATAGACCCAATGGGGTTAGGAAATTTTGGAGTATTAGTGCAGACTAAAGGTTTGCTTGAGGAGGAAAAAAAGCAAACTTTAAAAGGTTTGAGTATGCCTCCAATGAGATAAATTTAAGAAATTAAATATCCTCAACAGGTGTTTCGGGTGATAATCGGATTTAGTATTAATTTTATTCCTCTTCTAAGAATAAAGACTCTAAATTACCGAAAAAATAAGGTTTAAAGCCTCTCCTTTCAAGGAGAAAAAGCGGTCGTTTCGGCTGGTCGCCGACATGAAAAGCAGAGCTTTCCGTAGGATGGGATGGATGGGTTACCTAACCAGATCCAATCGACCAAGAAAAGAAAAAAAAATCCTTTTAACCAATCCTCTTCTTTTTAAGAAGAGGTAATTATTAATTATTAATTATTAATTATTAATTGTTAATTATTAATTATTGAAGATACCGACTAAATATCCTCACAATTTCTATTTCCACCTCAGTTACTTTATAAAAAATAATATAACCATTTCAAGGCAAACCTCTTAAATTAGGTATGATTTGAGCATAACTCCGCCTCATATTATACCATTTATCAAAAACTTTTGTACACTTTCTTGAGTAGGGGAGTGGGTAGGAACGTTGCATAAGGGAGTCTGTACGGAGGAGTAAAAATAATAATAAAGCATATTAAATTGACTAAAATAAGCAAAAAATTTATTATATATGTATTAACTACTTAATAGCTGAAGTGTCGCCTAAGTATAGCATTATTTTTGATAATTGGTATTAGGAAAGTTAGGGTGCATCTCATCTTTGCAAAAATACTTTTTTCCTATTCCCTGTTCCCTGTTCCCTAAAAGCGATAAATTTTTGGCTTTCTTCAAAATTGAGATGCACCCGAAAATTAATTAAGTTTCTACACTTATCATCAAAGTGTTTAACAAATAAAGTTGCTAAAATAATCATAAATCTCATCTATATCGCCAATAGCTGCTTGAGATAAACTATATTTATTCACCCTAATTTTCCTCTCGCAACCGCTGAAATTTTTCCTTTAATTGTGCAATAACAATTTCTCCATCAACTTTTTCACCCCTTTATAATTTTTCTAAACCTATTTTAACTTGAGCGGGAGTTTCATCAAACCATTGTTGATAATCTTGTTCTTGTTTTTCTAATAGTTTTAACGCTGCATCTATCCCCTGTTGAATATTGGTATATTTTCCCTTAGCAATTTGGGATTGAATAAATTTTTCTTGTTTGGGGACTAAGATAATATTCATCATTTTAAGAAATAAACTATATTTAATAATTATATCCTTTATTCAGGAATAATCTTATAAAAATTGGATTTGGAAACAAAATCCCTACAATAAAATATTATATTAAATCGACTTAATTCGGTATAAAAAAAATTTTCATCTTCAGCAAAGAGCAAATCTTGCTAAATTCTCTTCCCTCCTGACTTATGACTGCTGACTCCTAGATTAACTGTCTAATGATACCTATGCTACCGGATTTGATATTACAGCCTATTTAGGATTGCTATAACAACCATTCTTTAAATAAACCAGATTCTATTTTATAATAATTACCCTGTTTTTCTATGAATTCCCTTTATGTTATAACACTCCAAAGCAAGCAGATTTTATATTACATTAAAATAATAACAGCTCTCCATGGTTTTAAGTCTAATGAAATAGCATCTTCAATGGTGAGAATTGCTGTATTTACCATTGTAATGATTTTGAATGAAAACTGATTTGTTCTTGAACAATAATTTGTTTAGTAAAAATTAAATTTTCCGTAGGGTTAAAGATAGTTTTAATTTCAGGTATATCCTCTAAATTACTAACTACTGCAAGTATGTAATCATTTTTATATTTCCGAGAAGTGATAAATTCTTTGTTTGTTAACCTAACAGTTGCATAGTTAGTTTTCAGACCTTTGACTTCAACTAAAAAATATTTATTTATCATCTGAATTTGAAAATCGTAGCCATCTCCAAATGTTCTTGCATCTTGTAAAGTTCCATTTTCCAAATCGGGACAGGTTGTATAGTTTCTCATAAAAAATAGTTCTGCTCGTTGACCCGTATCCTGCAGTTGTTTAAATTTACTTTGAAGAATAGGATTAATTAACTCAGTAGATTCTCCTTCTATCCCGATAAATTTAGGAAATTTATTTTGTAAATATAGCTTGATGATTTTAGTGTAAGAATAAACATCTTCCTTACCAAAAAGTGAGTCAATAAATAGTTTTATATGAATATAAGCATCTCCTTTTTGCCACTATCCTTTTCTAGGATTATCAAAAAAATAGTCAAACAAGTCTTGTCTATTCTTAACTGTATTTACAGTTTCAGCAATGCCCAGACTGACTATATATTCAAAAAAAGATTTTTTGGTTTTAAATCCGAACTCTTTAATAAAAGCACTATCAAATTTTGCTAACTCATAACCAATTAAATTTAATATTTCATAGTGCTGATGTTTACTTGCTTTTTTAGATGCCATAAAACAACACCTTTACTTTTACTCTCAAACTTAGCATAATTCATATAATAAATCAATTATTGATCGGCTAAAAGTTGAGATTAAATATACTCATTTTCCTAAGAATAAACATTTATAGACAAAATTGCCGATTTAAGATATATTAATAAAATTAAGAAAAAAAACGATAAAATACTAAAATTACCAAAATACCCACCAAATAAAATTTTGGCAAGGAGATTAATCAATGAAAACCACTCAAGAAATAGGGCAAAAACAAAGCCGCTATAGAGGACTCACACAGGCTGAGGTTGAGACAAGTAGACAAAAATATGGTTCTAATTTATTAACGCCACCCAAGCGATCGCCTTGGTGGAAATTATGGTTAGAAAAGTTCGATGACCCAGTAATTCGGATTCTAATTATAGCTGCAGTTATTGCCATTACGGTCGGAATTTTTGAAGGGAATTATGTAGAAGGTTTAGGTATTATTGCTGCTATTCTGCTAGCTACAACCGTTGCTTTTTTAAATGAATATAAAGCTAGCAAAGAATTCGATATTCTCAACCAAGTAAATGATGAAATTCCCATCACAGTAATTCGGGATAATAATGTGACAACTGTTCCGAAAAAAGACTTAGTAATAGGGGATTTTGTACTGATAGAAACAGGAGAGGAAATACCAGCAGATGGTCGAGTAATAGAAGCAGTTTCTCTACAAGTAAACGAAGCAAGTTTAACAGGAGAAGCCATACCTGTTACTAAAGCAGCAAATGTAAATTTATCTTCTAACAACCATACTAACTATGCTTATTCTGCCAACCAAGTCTTGCGCGATACTATAGTCAACGATGGACATGGAATCATCGAAATTACAGCAGTTGGGGATGAAACGGAAATCGGAAAAACTGCTAGATGCGTTCTCGATATTACAGATGTAGAAACGCCTCTAAATCTCCAACTCGAACGTCTCAGTAATTTGATTGGTATCCTAGGTTTAGGGGTAGCAGTCTTAATCGATATTGCCTTAGTAGCAAGAGGTATCCTCACAGGAGAACTCAATCTTACCTTAGGGCAATGGTATATTATTAGTATCCTAGTGATTAGTTTAGCGATCGCCCTAACTAGAATCTGGTTGCCAATAATCATAGACGGATTAGAATCAATAGGTAAAGACATAGAAGTACCAGAGTGGTTGGAAGATGATAGTGCCATCGCTTGGTTAAAAAATATTTTGACCGCCCTCGCAATATCTGGCATCGGTATCGGAGTCGGTTACTATTTGGGATGGGTTCCCAGCGCTCCCTCTGACTGGATAACTGTAGATGTCGCCCTCAAATTCCTCACATATTTTATGATTGCAGTTGCAGTCATCGTTGTTGCTGTACCTGAAGGATTAGCTCTAAGCGTTACCCTGAGTCTCGCCTACAGTATGCAGAAAATGACTACACAGAATAATTTAGTTCGCCGGATGCACGCTTGTGAAACTATCGGCGCAACAACAGTGATTTGTTCTGATAAAACAGGCACCTTGACTGAAAACAAAATGCAGGTGAGTGATGTACAGTTTCCTAGTTTCGACAATGGCACTCTCAATGCTGACAATATTATAGTAGAAGCTATCTGTGCTAACAGTACAGCTAATTTAGAACACAGAAAAGGGGAAGAGTCTATCCCTTTGGGAGACCATACAGAAGGTGCTTTGTTATTGTGGTTAGAAGAAAACAAAATTGACTATATTGACAAACGAGAAAATTTTGACATTATCAGTCAGTTAACTTTTTCCTCAGACAGAAAGTACATGGCAACTCTCGGAATTTCCCCTACCACAGGTGAAAAAATACTCCATATTAAAGGTGCGCCAGAACTATTGTTGGCAAGTTGCAATCAAATTCTCACCTCAGATGGAGTTCAACCTTTTGCAAATTCTCAAAGAGTATCCATCGCAGCAGAGTTAAATAAGTATGAAACTATTGGTAGACGGACTTTAGGATTTGCTTATATTAGAGACCCTCAAGACTATCAACAGGGAAAGGAACTTCAGCAATATAAAGATTTGATTTTGCTAGGTTTTGTGGCGATCGCCGATCCAGTGCGAGAAGAAGTACCGCCAGCAGTAGAAATTTGTCAAAAAGCTGGCGTGAAAGTTAAGATGATTACTGGAGATAGTCGTTTGACTGCCATTGAAGTTGCCCACGAAATTGGAATTATGACCCAAGATGACAATAATGATTATTGTATCACTGGTAATAAACTCCGTGACCTTGATGATGAATCAGCTTTAGCAGTAGTGAAAACAGCTAAGGTAATTGCCAGAGCACGACCCCAGGATAAGCAACGTATTGTGCAGTTATTACAAGGAAGTGGGGAAGTAGTAGCAGTTACAGGGGATGGCACCAACGATGCACCCGCATTAAACCAAGCGCAGGTTGGTTTGTCCATGGGTAGCGGTACTTCTGTCGCCAAAGAAGCAAGCGATATTATCATTTTGAATGACTCTTTTGGCAGCATCGAAAATGCAGTTATGTGGGGGCGATCGCTTTACCAAAATATTCAAAAGTTTATCTTGTTTCAGTTAACAATAAATGTTGCTGCTTGTGGGATAGCTTTATTGGGTCCGTTTATTGGAATTAATTTGCCATTTACTGTGATTCAATTATTGTGGGTGAATTTAATCATGGATACTTTTGCTGCTCTAGCTTTAGCAACGGAACCCCCTAATCAAAAAGTCATGGATAAAGCACCGAGAAATCCCGAAGAATTTATAATTTCCCAACCAATGACGGTGAGTATTTTCTCAGTAGCGTCAATCTTTTTGGTATTTTTCGTCGGTTTCTTGCTATATATCCAAAAAGACCAGGTAGTAACGCCTTACGAACTATCTCTATTTTTCACCACATTTGTGATGTTGCAGTTTTGGAATATGTTTAATGCAAAATGTTTTGGTTTAAGAGAATCTGCATTTTCTAGTATTAGTAAAAATGGCAGTTTTGTAGCGATCGCTGCATTGATTTTCGTAGGACAAATTGTGATGGTGCAATATGGAGGAGCTGTATTTAGAACAGTTCCTTTATCTTTAAGAGATTGGTTAATAATTATTGGCGGTACTTCTATTGTGTTGTGGGTTGGAGAAATTTGGCGGATGATTCAAATGCGGTTTAAGGTTTCTTAAAAAGTCAAAACTAAAATAGTGCCTAAGAAACCTAACCCCCCAACCCCCTTCCCTACCAGGGAAGGGGGAAAAGATTTCCCCTCTCTCCTTGTAGGAGAGGGGTCGGGGAAGAGGTCTTAATTATCCTCAAAGTTACCCAAATTCTAAAACTAGACAAGCTGGTAGTAAACTTTGTACCTTAAATATGGGAATTGCTATATAATCAAAAATAGGTAAAATTTATGTCAACAGTTTATCGTTTCAAAGCTAGTGAAATTGACCATCATTTTCTAGAAGAAATTCAAGCTAAATTTGGAGAAAAAGAAATAGAGATAGTTGTTTCAGAGTTTGATGAAACAGATTATCTTTTAAAGTCAGAAAGCAACAAAAATAGACTATTAAAAGCAATTGAAAATGTTAAAGAGCGTGAAAATTTAGTTGAAGTAAATTTATAAGATTTGCAATGAGCAGAAGAATTGTTTTTGAATCCTCTATTTTCAAGAAATCCAAATCCCAATTTAGATAATGCCACAGTACGATCTTTATCATAACGAAGTTAAGAATGGATTGAGGAAAGATGGCTGGACTATCACTGACGACCCTTATACTTTAGAATATAAAGGATTGCGTTTATATGCAGATTTAGGTGCGGAAAAACTATTAGCTGCTGAAAGAGCAGAACAGAAAATTGCCGTATAAATTAAGGTTTTTAATAGTCCTTCACAAGTAACTGAACTGCAAAAAGCAATTGGTCAGTATAATATGTATAGAAGTATATTACGTCGTCTCAACCCAGAGCGAAAATTATATTTAGCAATTCCTGAAGAGGTTTACCAAGATTTTTTTCAACACAGGATGGGATGAAACAGGGCGAGTTCATGCTGTTGTTTTGCATCTAAGAATTGTAGGAGAAAACATATGGATAGAGTCAGATGGAACTGAAGGAGGAATTGCTTTAGAACTTTTAGAATTGGAGGTTCCTCAAGAAGATATTGTTTTAGGATTTATTCGTCCAAAAAATCGGCATTTAACTGATTTTTCAGTAGCTTAAATCAAGATTTAGTCTTAACTTTTGCAATGAAGTATAATGAATTATTAGAGAATAACTAAAAAAAGTAAAGAAGATGAGCAGTATCATAATCGACAACCTGGATGATGACCTTATATTTAGGTTACAAAAACGAGCAGAATATAGTGGACGTTCTCTCGAAGCAGAAGCTAAAGAAATTCTCCGTGCAGTATTAATAGAAAAGGAAGAACTTTCTTTAAATCTTGCTGCAAAAATAGAGCAACGTTTTTCCCATTTTGGAGATTTTGAAATCACTATTATATCCAGAGAACCTTAGATTAATTTTGAGGAAAAAAAAATATGAGTATGATATCTTTTCAAGAAATTATAGATTCTATTGAAAAACTATCTATTGATGAGCAAGATTATTTATTTGAGCTAATCAAAAAAAGAAGAATTGAAAAGCGACGTTTGGAGATTGCTGCTAATGCTCAAGCCACTTTAAAATCTTTGAAAGAAGGAACAGCAAAAATAGGAAATGTGGATAATTTGATTACCGATTTATTAGATGAGCAAGATGATGAAGATAGTTTGGGATAATCGTTTTAAACGTGCTTTTAGAAAATTAATAAAAAAGAAGCCTGAGTTTCAGGAGCGGATTATTAATGCTTTATATTTACTGGGTAATGACCCGTTTACTCCATCTCTAAAATCTCATAAATTAACAGGTTATTTGCAGGATTTATGGTCTTGTTCAGTTACTTATGATTGTCGTATTATATTTACTTTTGCTGAGGATGAAGATTCAGAAGAGTCTTTAATTGTTTTGATTGATATTGGCTCCCATGATGAAGTTTATTAGTTTTATAATTTAGTAGTAACTCACTAAAACGTGATTTTTCTTTGAGTAATGTTGAAAATAAAATATTTGTATCAACTATAATAGATGCTTTAGACAGTTTTTTTGTTATAATAATTTTGTCACAAATTACTACATAAATAAATATATGGTAACTAATATCAATATTGACGAAACACTCCTTGAGCAAGCTCTAGCTTTAAGCGACCATTCAACAGTAAATTTATTGATAGAAGCAGCTTTGTATGAATATATCCAACGTCGCCAACAACTGAAAGTATTAGAATTATTTGGTACTATCGACTATGAAGAAAATTATAATTATAAGCAACAAAGACAAAAAATATGAATGTTGTAGTTGATACTTCTGTTTGGTCTCTTGCATTGCGATGCAATACACCAAATGATGTAATTTCTATCGTTAATAAATTGCGAAGTTTGATTACAAATGAACAAGTCGTTTTACTCGGAGTAATTCGCCAGAAAGTGCTTTCAGGCATTCGCTATCAGGAACAATTTATTCGATTACGAGAATATCTGCGTGCTTTTTCCGACTTACAGTTAACAACTGAAGATTATGAATTAGGAGCAGAATTTTTTAATACCTGTCGTAGTCATGGTATTCAGGGATCAAATACTTATTTTTTAATTTGTGCAGTAGCTCATCATCGTGGTTATAGTATTTTTACTACCGATAAAGATTTTGATAATTTTCGGTTGTATATTCCAGTTGTTTTGTATTAAACATCATTGAAAAACTGTCTATTTATGAGCAAAATTTTTGTGGCTATTAAAGCATACTAAGATTAAAAGGTTGGAGAATTTCGCTTTCAAAAAACAATGGCGTTGGATCGAACTCTACTTTTTGTTTTTCTGTTAATATGCTCTGGGAATTATTAATATTTCTGAAGGTCTCGATCGCTACCTGAATCTGTTTTATTTGTTCGGGAGTAAGTCCAGTTACGTCAATAGTTTTATTTGTCATGGTTTCTATTAGCTAAGATTAGTTAATATTGGAGGGATGGCAATACTTTTGTTAATTATCAAATAATTTATTAGTATAGCCATAAGAAATCATTGGTGAGAAAAAAACTGTAGGGGTTTGGTCTCCAAACCCAAACGCCAATGAATTTGGAGACCAAACCCAACCTACAAATACTTGTTTGCTTACTCTTTTTACCCAGATAAGCATATAATTAATTGGCATTATTTACGTTGGGTTTAGGTAACGAAACCCAACCTACAAATACTTAAATACTTTTATTTACCACTTCATAAGTGAATCTATTTTATCGCGAGTTTTTGTGGCATTACCACAACTATTAAAACAGATAAGGTCAACTTTTACTTCACCATTACGAGCGCAGATAACATCGAAAACAGCGTTATTTCCTTGTTTAAAACGTTCAGCCCAGTTAGGTATTTTTTGAATATCTCCTTGGTTTACTAGAAATTCCATTATCGGAAGAGCTTTGTTATAACAACTTGTTTCATCTGTGGTACTCACTCTCTCCCAACCTGTACTACCTCCACTTCCTGTTTGTGCATTTGCTTCTTTAGGTAAAGAAGCAACTATTAAAGCAAAAGCTGTAAGAGCAACAAATAGTCTGCTTGTAATTGTATTAGTAGTTTTCATTTTCATCTAACTTGTGTAGGTTTTATCGTATATTTCGATATACTTGTCTATTCTAATTCGCTGATTTTCATATCTACAAGTCGGAAAAGGACGGATAAAAACGGGGATTTTGTTAAAAAATGTAAAAAAGACGGATAATGAAGGATAATAGCGGATAAGCTATTCAGAAGAATTAATTGTTAAGACAATGGACTGGCAAACAGTTTTAAATTCAATTGATGAGTTGGTCTTTCAGCAAACTGGAAAACACCTAAATAATCTGCAAATGGGAATTTTAAAGGGTGTTCTGAATAACGAAAAATACAGAGAAATTGCAGAACAATATAAATGTTCTAATGGTCATGTCAAAGATGAAGGATACGAACTCTGGCAACTTTTATCAGAGGTTTTTGGAGAGAGGTTAAATAAGTCGAATTTTGTCGCTACAGTCGAACGTTTAGGAATTGCAAATTATCAGTCTCCCCTAATAGGAAATCATGTCCGTGTCGATAATATTAATCTATGCAATAATCCCGAAACAACAGAATTAAAAAATAGGGATTTTGTCAACGAAAAATCAGATGATAAAAATACAACTTTTTGCCAACCCATCATTGAAGATGTCTTGCAGACAACCAAATTAAATACTGTATCTAAATTAATCAAACTCGGTTTAACACCACAACAAATTGCTGAAGCAGTAGATTTACCATTAAATCAAGTACAACAATTAATGGAGTAAACTTGTATATTTAGATATCTGCTGAAGAAGAATGGGTGGTAGTGAATTGTAATGGTGGTCTATTGTAATTATTTTGGTCAAAGGAATAGTCGGAGCATCTTCCTCCCATGAAGTTGCGTTGTTTATTCCCATTGTTGAAGTTCCTCTTCGGGTAGGGGTTCAAAGAATGCCTCCCCCAGTTTTCCAGTGAGAAGTCCAGGGGTTCTAGGTTGGGGGTTTTCTAGATTTAACCGTAAGCGGAAGTCGTGAATAAACTCATAAATTTCTGACAGTTTCTCCTCTGGGATATCTTGCAGTTCTTGTATTATTTTCTCAATTAACATAATTCTCCAGCTTTGAATCAATTGACAACTATTGTATAGTAACAGAACTTATATCATGTCCGGATAATCAACGATCAAAAAGTTTTTTTTGTAGTTTGGCTTTAGCCCTATCTATGAGTTCGTGCTAAAGCCAAACTACGAACTTTAATTATAACTACTCAAGCGGAGATAATATTACGCATATAGCACTTCACGCTTCGGTTTGACTAGGAATCAAAATCAAAGACCAGTAAGGAACCTCTGTCGGTTCAACCTCAGTAATAGCAATAATTTTTTGCTCAGTTTGAGTTGCCCTTTCAATATAAAGCGCCCGATATAACAACCCTAACTCATCCAAAATCTTGCGGACTTTGGCAAAATGTCTGCCTAATTTGATAATTACCGCTGCATCCGCAACAGCAAGGGTATCCCGCAACTTAACTTCATCCAAAGTAGCAGGTATAATACTCAAAACATCATTGCGGTAAGTAATTGGCACCCCCAGCATAGCTGCACTTGCTAATGTTGAAGAAATTCCCGGTATAACTTCCGTGGGAAACTGCTCCGAAAGTCGCTGAAAAAGATACATAAATGAGCCATACAACATTGGTTCCCCCTCGCATAAAACTGCCACATCTTGTCCAGATTTTAGGTATTCGGCAATCTGTTCCGCAGCTTTGTCATAATACGGTTGGGATGATTCCTTAACATTAAAAGGCAAACACATAGGAATTTCAATCTGGTCAAAACGAATAAACTCAGCAGCGATCGCCCGTGCCAAAGATTTGCCATTTTCTGAGGTAGGGTAAGCAATTACTGGAACAGTAGTTAAAATGCGGTGTGCTTTGAGAGTCAGTAACTCTGGGTCGCCAGGTCCAATGCCTAATCCATATAGTTTTCCTAGTAATGTTCTTTTTCTCGGCTTTTTCAAAATTTCCAAGTTAACTTTACTTCAAATTTGCTCTTATACTTGATCCCTCCAAGGCTATCGAACTTCAACCCAGGCTTAGGATTATAAGTGAGAGTCGCATAGCTAGGAACCCACCAGGGATTATCACCACTACCAACTACTTTTTCTAGTTCAATATCGTTGAGTTCTTCCCATTCGGTCGGTGCTTCAAAGCCAGGTTGTCTCTGGGGCAAGATATCTTTTTTTTCTATGATGGAATTTTCCATGGTTGCTCCTTAAATTGTTTGTTATTACTTTTTGTTTTAGGGAAGGAATAATTACTCATCCCTTGTTCTATTTATATCAAACTGCTTAACCTTATAAATGCCAAACTGGCAGCAAAAAAATCTAGTATTTAGGTTGAGTAGACCAAAGGGTTCTCATTGTTAGGAGTCAGGAGTCACAAATTAGGAGAGGGTTTCATTCTTGCACCTAACACCAGTAACACTTTATTGGGTTTCCCTACCGCACCAATTTGTGGAAGCAAGCTACAACCCAACCTAAGTTAAACGTTAAAAAAATTGAATTGTAGGGGCGGGTTCATATGGGGACATCGAGCTCGCTTCAAAGGTTTAGCTAAACCCGCCCCTACTTCCCATTGGTGGTTGGGAGCGGGTTTATTTAATTTATTGGTCAATATCAATGTTTTTAGATAACGCCCCTACCACTCCACTGAATAATAGGGAAAACGATTCGCTTTAATAAAATCTATCGCTGTTTTTGCGATCGCTGCATTCATTTTCTTCTTCTTGTCATTTTTTCTTCTTGGGGGGGGAAGGGAACTTCATTCTTCTTCTCTTTCTTCTTGTTCTTTTTTCTTCTTGGGGGGGGAAGGGAACTTCAGTTTTTTATAGGGGTCCTTCGGACGTAACTCGTATTCCCATACAATATGTGGCCAGATGCTTTCGCGCCGAAAGAGACCGCCGGTGCATCCCTCCAATTCTTTATCAGAGAGAGGAGAGAAGGTCTCTCTCTCAGTAGGTGGAGTAACAGAGGAATTCTTGTGGTGGGAGCAGCTGGAATTAGGGCTGTGAGTAGTGGTACAGTTCTTGTCGGCATACATTTCGTTGTTATTTTGCATTTTCATTAATTTTTTTCTGTTTTCTGTTTTCTAATTACTTTTGGTGTCTGAGAGTTTAACACTTTTTAATAGAAAAAATAATTAAATTATTATTAAATTAATTAAGCCAACTGACGACTAACTAACCTCCTAAACAACCCCTCCTCTTCCATCAACTCATCAAAACTCCCCTTCTGCACGACTCTCCCCTGAGACATGACATAAATAACATTGGCATTCCGAATGGTACTCAACCGATGAGCAATAACAACGCGAGTCACATTCAACTCCTCCAAACTCTCAGTCACGATCGCCTGAGTTTTATTATCTAAAGCACTGGTCGCTTCATCAAACAAAATAATTTTCGGCTGCAATATCAACGCTCGCGCAGTTAACAACCGTTGTCGTTTACTCTGGAAGAATGTGCCCATAAATATGGATTGTGTCAAAAAATTCTAACTATTGTCCAACAGATGAATTAAATATCAATCAAGAGAAACAGAGCGATCGCTACTTTTTGCGCGTAGGAAATTTCCACTACTGTCTACTTCTTCCATACCTTTTTTGTGGAGATATCAAATGGCTGGTCTCAAAAAAATTCTAACTATTGTCCAACAGATGAATTAAATATCAACTCTAGAATCAAAAGCGATCGCTACTTTTTGCGCGTAGGAAATTTCCACTACTGCTTACTCCCTCAATAGCTCTTTTCTGGAGATATCAAATGGCTTGTGCCAAAAAATTCTAACTATTGTCCAACAGATGAATTAAACATCAATCAAGAGAAACAGGGCGATCGGGAAGGAGAGATCAAATGGCTTGTGTCAAAAAATTCTAACTATTGTCCAACAGATGAATTAAACATCAATCAAGAGAAACAGAGCGATCGCTCTGTTTTGTCAAGAAGTTTTTCTGTCTTTCAAGGTTGGGTGTTTGAGCAACTTCTGTTCCTGCCGAAAACGCACCCTACTAGACTGATTGATTGTAAAATAGAGCTGTAGTTTAGATAGCTGGTAGAAAAAAAATGTTGAACTTAAGGTTATTAAATCCAAATTTAATCTCTCAAAATCGAGAAAACTATCAAAGACTTACTTATCCTCGTTATCGTCCTCTACTAGATAATCTTCAAGATTCAAGATACATTGCTATAAGTGCGGAGGATGATCAAGAAATATTAGGATTGGCTATAGGAGAAGTAGATTATAAACAAAATATCGGGGAAGTTTTATCTCTGTTTGTTATTCCAGAATATCGAAGACAAGGCATTGGTAATGAGTTATTGATTGCCCTAGAAACAGAAATAAGGGGGAAAAATTGCCAACAAATTGATTTGATTTTTATTCCCAATAAAACTGTTATTGCTTTGGAAAAAATATTGCAGAAAAATGGTTGGTCTGAGCCTAAAGCTCGTATGTTGATTGCTCTAGGAGATCCAAAAACCATGAGAAACGTAACTTGGTTAAATCTAGATCAGAAATTACCATTAGGTTATGAAATCTTTCCTTGGCGAAAGTTAACTTCAAAGGAAAGAAAAACTATTCAAGAGTTACAAAAAAAATCACCTTGGTATCCAGATATTTTATCTCCTTTCACCGACGAGGATATTATTGAACCAATTAATAGTTTAGGTTTAAGATACAATCATGAAGTTGTAGGTTGGATGATTACTCACCGAATTTCAAAGAATACTATTCGTTACACAAAGCTATTTGTCAAAGAAGAATTGCAATCTATCGGCAGAGGAATTGCTCTTCTTGGACGAGCAATAAAACTGCAAATAAATCATCCTGAAATCAATCAATGCAGTTTTACTGTTCAAATAGAGAATGAAAAAATGGTTAAATTTACTGAAAGAAGATTCAAACCTTATTTAGATTCTTTTCGTAAATCTTTTATTAGTAGTAAATTGATACCGAACATGACACAACTTCTGACTTCCTTCTGACTTACAGCCTATTCCATGTAAGTTTGGTACAGTGATTCTAGTAGATTGGCGAAAGTCAGAATGAAAACTTAATTCCATACTTCAAAAACTTATGATGCCTGAAATTAAGGTGATGAGGAAAGAAATTAAACCAACGATTAGAACAATTAAGGCTAATTTTCGGCTATAGACAAACATTAAACCCAAATTTAACAGGGAAAATACACCAGTAAAAATCGTTGTAATAACGGCACTATTAACTAAATTACTAATCTGACTAATTGCAGCAATGCGAGTTAATAAATCTCCCGTACTAAATTCTCGGAAAAAAATTGGATTTAGCTGAAAGAGGCGGTCATAAATTCCAGATTGTAAATTAATTTCCATTCCCTGAGAAACTTTGATAGACATTATTCCTTGGAGCAAACTAAATAAGGATGTTCCTACAGTAACGGCAAGTAAACCAAATCCTATTTGCCATAACAATAATTTGTCGCTATCAGGAATAGCATTATTAACAAGAATGGCACTTGCTTGAGGAGTAATCATACCCATCAGACTAATTATTGTGCCTAAAAGAATAGTTTTAATTCCATCCCATTCATAACTTTTGATGGCAAATAAAAATATCTCCCAAACATTTTTTACCTGGAAAGGGAAGGGGCGATAAAAAGTAAATGCTGTTGATGATAAAGTAGCAGCAACATTTTGATTTATAGGAATAGAAGTTTGAGTTTTGGGGTTATAGAGAAGATATTTATTTTTGTGGGGTAATAAAGCAACGGGTATATTTTCTAATTCGAGCCAACCTAACAATGCACCAGAATTTTTTTGCCACCATTTATCTCTTAGTTTTACTGTTCGTATTCGACAACGTGAAGCTTTAACAATCTCTTGTAAATCTTGTTGATAATCAGCAGGATATTTTTTTTCTGGGAGGGTATTTCGGAAATTTTTCGTCTGTGCAGATGGTGGTTTAATTTCTATCTGACTGGCACGACCTATTGCTCCTACTGCTATTAATAATAAGTCATTAAAGTTAGAGGTTATTGAGTTAGTTGTTTCTCGATTATATAAGACAGAAACAAAATTTTGCATTGTTTCTGCTTGACTGCGTTGATTATAGGTTTTGAGTTGTTGAGAATTGAATATTTCTGTTTGTTCCTCAGTCAAAATAACTTCGTGCAGATAATTGCAAAAATTATTGTTGATTGTGACAATTTGAGAAAAATTAGGATGTTCAGATTCGGCAAAAGATGGCAAGGAAAAATCATTGGGGATTGAGTTAACAGATTCATCTACCGGATTTAACTCTTGATTTGTATTGGATTGATAATTTTGACTTGTAATAAATTCATACTTTTGATTTTGAGATTGCTTCTCTTCGCTCGCAACGCTACGCACTTTTGACTTTTGAATTATAAAGAGGTGATTTAACCATTTTTCGACTAAATGATGATACAAATTATTGAAATATTCAGTTAAATCTGTATTGGTAATATTAATCTGAATTAATTCGGCTTTATCCAAAGCAATTCCTAAGAATTTGCCTGGAGTCTGAGCATCGCAATTAAAAATTAACTCTCCTTGTTTAACTGTAAATAAATAATGACGATTTCCGATTAATTCTCCCGCTTCTTCCAGAGAATAAAATATTTCCACTTCCCCAGATTTTACTAACCAGATAATTTGCGGATATTCAAAAATTAGAGGTTGATTACCTTCCAGAAAATAATGTTCTCCTTTGTTTTCTAAATTAGTCAATAACCGATTAATAAAAACAGAATTTTCAGTAATATTTTCCTCTTGTATTTCTCCATTTATTTCCGACATCCAGCTCCCTTCTTCCTTCATTCTGACTCCTGTACGGACGTTGCATGCAACGTCCCTACGATTCCTTCTTTCTTCATTCTGACTCCTGACTCCTGACTCCTGACTCCTTTCTTCTACCTCCAATAATTCACGATAATAAATACCTTCATTCCAAAGTTGTTGATGAGTACCTCTTTCTAATACTTTTCCTTCTTTTAAAACCAGAATTTCATCACAATCTCGAATCGTACTTAAACGGTGTGCCACAACAATACAAGCACAACCTCGACGACGTAAATTATGATCGATAATTCTTTCCGTTTCCGCATCTAAACTACTCGTTGCTTCATCTAAAATTAAAATTCTAGGATTATTTACTAACGCCCTGGCAATTTCCAAACGTTGTCTTTGACCCCCCGAGAAATTCACCCCACCTTCCAACAAATTCGCATCATAACCACCAGTTAAAGTCATAATAAATTCGTGAATATTTGCATCTTTACAAGCTTGAATTAAAGCAGAATTACTAATCGTTGGATTCCATAAAGTTAAATTTTCTCGAATTGTTCCTTCAAATAAAAATATATCTTGCGCCACCATTGCCACAGACTTTGTTAAGACCGAGCGAGGAATTTCTTGACGACCCACATCGTCAAATAAAACTTCTCCTAATTGAGGTTCATATAAACCACAAACTAAATTAGCAATAGTTGACTTTCCAGACCCACTTTTTCCCACCAAAGCAACTCTTGAACCAGGCGTAATTAACAAATAAAAATTTTCGATTAATGGAGGTTTTAAAGGATTATAACCAAAAGTAATGTTTCTAAGTTCAACTTTACCTTTTAATAGGGAATATGAAATTAAAAATCCAGGCGGAGCATCTTGCTCCGCACCATAATTAACTGCATCATTAATCTGTTTTTCTGATTCATTTCCTTCTTCAAAAATAGAATTTTCTACTGCTTCAGTAATTTCAATATCTTCATCAAGAGGATGATCTAAAACATCATCAAGACGTTCCAAATTTGCTTCCAACTCTTGTAAACTACTGCCAAAATTGATTAATTCCCCCAGAGGATTTAAAAAACCAGAAGCTACAGTTTGAAATGCCACTAACATCCCAATACTCATTTCCCCTGCCATTACTTTTAACCCTCCTAATACCAAAATTATCCCAGAAGCAAGAGTGCTTAAAAATGTTGGTAAAACAGTTAACACTTTGGTTTGAATATTTAATCTTTGCTCCTCATTCATAACCTGAGAATATATTCCCAAAATCCGCGCAAAGATATAAGATTCTAAACCCCCCGCTTTCAGAGTTTCAATTGCTCCTAAACTACCCAAAAGATAACCAGATAATTTTCCTTTTTTTTCGCTCAAATTTAAAGTTGCTTCAACCCGAAATTGTCGGAGCCAATATAATGCTGCTATATTAATCAAACCAAAAACTATAGTAATTCCAGCTAAAACTCCATTATAAAAACTCATTAAAACGGCATAAAACACCAGCATTATCGCATCAATTAAAGTATTCGCTACCCGACTCAATAGTTGCACAGTTTGGTCATTCAAGGCAGCACGAGAACTAATATCTCCAGCAAATCTTTGAGCATAAAATCTCATCGGCAACCGCAACAAATGCCACATAAACTGACTATTCATCGTAATATAAAGTTTAATAATTAACTTCCGCAAGAAAATATATTGCATCCTAGCAACAGTAAATTGTAAAATCGTTGTTACTGCCATTCCTACAAGTAAAGGGCGGAGCCAATCTTGCGAACCCTCCACTAAAACTTGGTCAACAAAGACCAAACTAAAAGCCGGAATAATTAAGCGAATTAGACTGAGGAAAAAACCAGCGATAAAAGTAAAAGTAAGAGCCGTTTTCGAGTTTTGTAAACGAACAGCTAAATAAGCAATAAAATTTCTTTTTTTTCCTCCTTTAACAAACTCTTCCCCCGGTTCCATCTGTAAAACAATACCACTGTAAGAATTCGCAAATTCTTCCTTACTAACTTTCCGCCTACCCAATGCCGGATCGTTGAGATAAGCAAACTTTTTATCAAAACCTTCTACTACCAAAAAATGATTAAATTTCCAAAAAATAATCACAGGTAAATCGGTATTTTCTAAGAATTCAACAGTACTTTTTCCACCCCTAGCTGTCAAACCATATTCTCTTGCCGTCCTCACAATTTGACCTGCATTAGTACCATCTCGACTCACACCACATTTACCGCGCAACTCCATTAAAGGAACTTCACGTCCATAATATTTCAGAATAATACCCAAAGATGCGGCACCACATTCAGTAGCTTCTCTTTGCAAAAAAGGCTTCGTTTTTACTCTCATTTTTTTATTGCTTACAAATTTTGTAAATCTTGTATAGTATCTTAGAAAGAATGTTACGATAATATAATATAATGGATGTCTAATACAAACCCTGTTTTTAACCTAAAATATAATTAACTATTAAGATGCCTGTGCTTTCAACAATTAATAATTACCTCTCCTTGAAAAGAAGAGGTAATTATTAATTATTCATTATTAATTATTATCCCCTTAAAAGGGGAGGCTTTAAACCAAAATTTTTCGGTAAAACGTTATAATTAGTATTTGTACTTCATATACTTAGAATCCAAAGAGTAAAAATTAAATGCCTTACAGCGATTTCACATTACCCAAAATTCAACAAGAATTTTCCTTAAAAATCCAAGAAAAAGTCGATTTTTTTGCTAATACTTCCGAAGTTCAACCAAGCGAATTTTTAAAACAAACATTACAAAATAACTTACCATTAGCTTTAGCAATTAATACAGAAAAAGCCCGTTCAGAAATGATTATTGCCCCGATTTTAATAGAATTAAGAAAAATTATGAATAATCAAGTTAGCCTCTTTTCCGGAACAGAATTTAACGTTGATACCACCAGAGGATTAAACGGTACTTGTGACTTTCTTATTAGTCTCGCTCCAGAACAACTATTTATAAAATCTCCAGTTTTTGCCATTGTCGAAGCCAAAAAAGAAAACTTAAACGCTGGATTAGGGCAATGTCTGGCAGAAATGATTGCCGGACAAATATTTAATCAACAACAAGGTAATCAAATTTCTACCATTTACGGGGTTGTCACCACAGGAAATATTTGGAAATTCTTACAATTAGAAAACACAGAAGTTCACATCGATCTAACAGAATATGTTGTTAATAACTTAGAGAAAATTTTAGGAATTTTATCCCTAGGAATTAATAGATATCTCCAGAAAGGAGGGAACAGGAAACAGGGAACAGGGAACCCACCCCTAACTCCTCCAAGGAGGGGAATAATTGATGATTTTATAGATAAGAATTGATTCTATTTTTGATTTTTTGGAGATGTCTAATAGTAATTTACCTTAATAACTTCCTGATAACTGATAACAGATAACTGATAACTGATGAATGAACCTCGTGCTGGATATACTCTACCTGTATTTGCTTGTGCTGCTGCTGTAGCTGCTCTCCATTGGATACGTCAAGATATCTCGTCTTTGTCTACCGTATCAATTAATTTACTAGAACCACCAAAAATTGTCGATATTCCTATTGAAGAAATAGCCTTACTAAAAAATAATACTGCCTTAGCTATTACTCGCTCCGACCCTGGTAATAATCTCGACCTAACTCGCAATACTCCTATTTGGGCAATGGTAGAATTGGCCACAGTTTCTCCAACTGACACTTCAGAAAAAATTGTAATTATAGGTGGAGCAGGAATTGGACATAATATTCATTCTGGGGAAACAGCTATATATAGTTATGCGCGACGACTACTGCAAGAAAATCTTCAACCTCTGCTCAACCAAAATGAACAAATTAAAATCACTATTATATTACCAGAGGGACGTCAATTAGCAACTCGGACTTCTAATTCTGCTTTTGGTATAGTTGAAGGTCTTTCTTTGTTAGGCACTACCGGGGTTTCTCAACCTTTGAGTGTACCTGGGCAACTTGAAGCTTACCAGGAGGAACTACAACAAAAGGCAGTGCAGTTTAATAGTTTGGTGTTTTGTGTAGGGGAAAATGGTTTAGATATAGCCAGGAAAATGGGTATAGCCCCACAGCAGACCGTCAAAACAGCTAACTGGTTAGGCCCAATGTTAGTTGCTGCTGCTATTGCCGGAGTAGAATCTATCTTATTATTAGGCTATCATGGCAAATTAATTAAATTGGCTGGGGGAATTTTTCATACTCACCACCATCTAGCTGACGGACGATTAGAAATTTTGACTGCTCACTGTGCAAATATAGGTTTGCCCACTTCTGTGCTACAAGAAGTTTTTGCTTGTACTACTGCTGAAACTGCTTTGAAACTGCTGCGGAACTTAGATATAAATGACAAAAAGGACTGGGTGGGTAGGGTGTATGGGGCGATCGCCTCTAAAATTGACCAACGTTGCCAAGCTTATATTTTTAATCATAGCCAAAAGCAGGTCCAATTAGGTTCGATGTTATTTGACCGCGATCGACAAATTTTCCTCAAAACTGAAGTTGCGGATACAGTTTTTTCCAAAATTTGTTATTCTATTAAGAATACCTTGAAAACTAAACTGTAGAAAATTGAAACAGTCTAATTCAAGTTAGGAGTCGTGTAAGAATAACCATTACAGTTTTTTTGATGGAAGCTAGATTTCACAATCTATTTCAGATAAAATTTGTAGAACTTATTTTGACATGATGCCTTAGCTTGATTAAGCAGTAATGACTGTACGACTCAAATCACTATTTTCTCGACTCAAATAGAATTACTTGAGCTATTTAGTTGTCAGGTATGGAGCTACAAAGAGCGAATATACAAGCTTTTGTAGAAACACATAAAAATTTTCTTTACACTTCATTGTGTCAACAGAAAAATTTTTCTCACAACTACTTATAAGCTTGGCCAATAACTCAGAAAGTAATTGCTACTATAGCAATCAAAACAGAGGGCGCGGACATTTCTAAATTATCAAACTTAGTCATAGATTATTTTTGACTTTTGCCTCTGTTGGTCCCCATTCCCTCTCTTGGTCGATTGGATATGGCGAGGGAACCTCGCCATCCCTCGACCGCTTGCTGTCTTGCGCACCCCGCTGGATCTGACCGCTTGCGTCTGTCGTACCCCGTGGGGTCGCACCGCTTTTGACTTTTGCCTTGCGCGTAGCGCTATAACTGCTACTAACTGAGGAAAATTAAGCTCACAAGTCTAATATAATAACATATTAACCGTGACTCTAACAACACAAACACAAAAAATTTCAGATTCTCCCACTCAGTTTAACCGTCAAATGATCGTGATTCTGGACTTTGGTTCTCAATATTCAGAACTAATTGCCCGCCGAATTCGCGAAACTCAAGTATATTCAGAAGTTATTTCCTATCGTACAACTGCTGAAAAATTGGCAGCTCTTAATCCCAGGGGAATCATTCTTTCTGGGGGGCCTAATTCTGTTTACGATGAAGGGGCACCTCATTGCAATCCCGAAATTTGGAATCTGGGAATACCGATTTTAGGTGTGTGCTACGGTATGCAGTTAATGGTACAACAACTAGGTGGAGAAGTCAAACGCGCTGAACTTGCTGAATATGGTAAAGCATCTCTATCAATAGACAATCCTACAGATTTACTGACTAATGTAGAAGAAGGCACAATTATGTGGATGAGTCATGGAGATTCTGTGACGAAAATGCCTTCTGGTTTTGAAGTATTAGCTCATACGGATAATACTCCTTGTGCAGCGATCGCCGATCATGAGAAAAAGCTCTACGGTACTCAGTTTCACCCAGAGGTAGTTCACTCTATTGGTGGTCAAGCTTTGATTCGGAATTTTGTCTACCACATCTGCAAGTGCGAACCAACTTGGACGACAGCAGCTTTTGTGGAAGAAGCAATTCGAGAAATTAGAGCTAAAGTAGGGGATAAACGAGTATTATTAGCACTGTCTGGAGGAGTTGATTCTTCAACTTTAGCGTTTTTGCTCCATAAGGCGATAGGCGATCAAGTAACTTGTATGTTTATCGACCAAGGGTTTATGCGGAAGTATGAACCTGAAAATTTGGTACAAATATTTCACGAATCTTTTCATATACCGGTTGAATATGTGAATGCTCGCGAGCGCTTCTTAGGTAAACTCAAAGAAGTCACCGACCCAGAACAAAAACGCAAATTAATCGGTCATGAGTTTATCCAAGTATTTGAAGAAGAGTCAAAACGTTTAGGACCTTTTGATTATCTTGCTCAAGGTACTCTTTATCCAGATGTGATTGAATCTGCTAACACTAATGTTGACCCCAAGACTGGGGAGCGAGTAGCGGTTAAAATTAAGAGTCATCATAATGTTGGAGGTTTGCCGAAAGATTTGAGATTTAAGTTAGTCGAACCTCTGCGCAAACTTTTTAAGGATGAAGTCAGAAAAGTTGCACGTTCCATTGGTTTACCAGAAGAAATTGTACGACGACATCCTTTTCCTGGTCCAGGATTAGCAATTCGGATTTTAGGGGAAGTTACAGATAAACGGTTGAAAATTTTGCGGGATGCTGATTTTGTTGTGCGGGATGAAATTAAACAGCAAGGAATGTATCACGATTTTTGGCAAGCGTTTGCCGTGTTGTTGCCTATTCGCAGTGTTGGGGTAATGGGAGACAAACGTACTTATGCTTACCCTATTGTTTTACGGTTTGTTTCTAGTGAAGATGGGATGACTGCTGACTGGTCTCGCGTACCTTACGATTTGTTGGAAAGTATTTCTAACCGCATTGTGAATGAGGTTAAGGGAGTTAACCGAGTGGTCTATGATATTACTTCTAAGCCTCCTGGTACTATTGAGTGGGAGTGATATTCTACTGTAGGTTGGGTTACGCTGTCGCTTAACCCAACACAACCAGAGTTAACTTTTGCTTTCAAGTTATCTTCATCAAACCAACCTTGCAACTTCGGGGATGTTGGGTTTCGGACCTCAACCCAACCTAAAACTATATCAAATATCGGCATTGCTGAATTGAATTAGAAAGTAAGTTTATCGGTAATAGGGAACAGGGAACAGTCAGTATTAACAAGTAGTTCAAACAATCCCAAATTATCAAATCATACCGTGTTTCAGCAACGCCCAAATATCTATCTTCTATCTATCTTCGGGTTAAAGCCCTACTACAAACAACTTCTGAATTCTGACTTCGGAAGTGCCAGGTATTGTTGAGAGAAAAATTGATACCACGCAAAACAACGCTCTTGTTGAAAACGAGGTACAGAAATTTTGAATCGAATGTTGAACCCGCAGATATTAACACAAAACCCGCCCCTACACTTGGCAACATTTTTGCATCATATTTTTCAAGATATAGCAAATTTAATCTATCACAAGCGGGCAATATGCCTGCATTAGAGAAATTAATCTCTATTTTTTGCAAATTTTTCCCACAAAATATAAATTTGTCTAGACTAAACTTTTGATTACACTCCTCAAATAACTTCAATATTAGTGAATCTTAAATAATTGATGTTTTAGCTTTTAACTTAACCTTAATCTTTGTGGAAAATTCTGTGGAAAACTATATTTTTACTGTGGAAAACTTTACTTTTTCAACAACCAAGAATTTTGTTATTAAAAATTTTAGCCTAAATAATTGACAAATATTTTCATATATGATATAGCATCAGTTTGCTTTGGAGTGTTATAAGAAACCGGGTTTATAGAAGGTAAATTTATTATGTGGGATATTTAATACAAACCTGGTTTCTCTACTTTTTTATATCGATACTACCGGATTTCAGGTACGGTATTTTTTCTCTTCCCTATTCCCTACTCCCTACTCCCTATTCCCTCAGAATAAGAAATATGTTCTGACTTATAAGCAGGAGGTTCAACATGAATCATAATTCTAGCAGGATAAAACCTTTTTTGTAGACGCGCTTCTACCTCTTCAGTAATTTGATGAGCAGTTTCTACATCATCACCATTAACAATGAGGTGCATTTCAATAAACACTTGACGACCTATAACTCCGCGAGAAGCAATATCGTGACAGTTAACTACTCCTGGAACTTCCATCGCGATCGCATGAATAGCTTCTGGTGCGACTGCCATATAGTCTACCAACCAAGGCAAATTTTCTTTTAAAACTTCCCAAGCACTCCGAAACACTAAAAGAGCGACGGGAAAAGCTAACACCACATCTAACCAAGGGAAAATAGGTAAATTCCAAATATTTCCTTGCCAAATACCAATTAATCCAGCTATAACAATTACTGTCACCCAGATATCGCTCATGGTGTGGTGAGAGTCGGCAATTAAAATACTACTACCAATTTTTTTCCCTACCCGACGTTCATAAAATGCCACAAAAATATTAATTCCTAGCACAATTAATAATATCCACAGCGCAGATGGGGAAATATCAATTTCTTGAGTACCTCCGACTATTCTTTCTATCGCTCCACTCAAAATTTCAAAACAAGCAATACCCAAGAATGCAGCAATACCTAAAGCACCAATAGCATCAAATTTTTGGTGTCCGTAGGGATATTCGCGGTCTGGTTTGGGGGAAGCAAGATGATTTGTGACTAATCCTAAAATGTTATTAGCACTGTCTGTAACACTGTGTAAAGCATCTGCAAATAAGCTCAGGGAACCTGTCCAAAATGCTATTGTTGCTTTGATGAACATTACTAATAAATTGAGTAGTAAAGTGATTATTAATACTTTGCGGACTTGTTTACGGTTATCGGTAGACATGGTGAGCAATTGATAATTGATAATTCATAATGGATAATGGATAATGGATAATTTGGGTTGGCTCAAAAAAGAATTGAATTAGTAGTAAACTGTTTCAACTAAAATGATGCAATAGGAAATTGGTTTGAGATTGCTTCACTATCGTTCGCAATGAAAATTCTAAGGCACTATTTAAGATGAAACAGTCTACTACTGGACTTCTAATAAATAGCCTAGCTATTCGTAGCAAACATTTATCAATTTGGTATAAGATAAATGTATCATGGGCTAAACCTACTACAAACAAAAACTTTCAAGTTTTAAAGAGATAATTATTAATTATTAATTATTAATTGTTAATTATTAACCTAGCTTGAACAAAAGTTTTGTTCAAAGTTCTGACTAATCTTTGAGCTTGATGTTTATAAAGTGATTTTGGTAATATTCCTGGCAAATTATTCATTAATTCTCTAGCGGTAAGCATACTGCATCCAGCAATACCAACAATTTCATTTGCTCCTTGAAATATAGCATATTCTGATGGTGCAGATTCAATCATAACTTGACAAGTAGGTTCCTTTATTTCACCATTTTCAATTCGTTTTAAACCATTAATTGTTGCCAGTAAAATTAGGCGATCGTCTACTGCAAGTCTAATATCATCTGAGGGTATTAATTTTGATTCATTTGGTGGTTTTTGATATAAGATTGGTACTACTCCATAACCATAAGCTATTTCTGCTAAAATTAATCCATTTAAAGTATCTCCTGTTTCAATATTATATTCAGTTACTAATACTGTTTGATGGTCTATTCTAAATAAACTTAATATATTTTCTCCAAATGCTGCTCCGGCAAAAGCTTCTGCGACAACGGCAGAAGTACAAATAAAAGCAGAATAGGGTAAAAGTTTGGCTAAATTATTACTAAAACGTTGTTCAGAAGTGCGAATTACTAAACGAATATTGGGATTAACAGAATAACCCATTAATGCTACTTCTAGGTTTAACATTTCATCATTTGTAACGGCAATAATTCCTTTGGCGGTGGCTAAATTTACTTTTTCTAGAGATTTGATTATATTACCTGTAACTAGAGGAATTTTCGGTGTAATATCTGATTCAGTTACTGTACTACTAATTGCAACTAGCTTCTGTTTAAATCTTTGTAATAAAGTAGCAACTCGTTGACCAACTCTTCCTAAACCAACAATTACAACATGGTCTTGAGTAGGGATAGGATTTCTTCTAGTAAACTTAAATTTTGTACTTAATAATCTTTCTGTAATTAAACCATTTAGCAGAGCTACAGAAATAATTCCTACTAATGTTGTGATTAAACTCAAAAATTGCAGCCACCAAGGAAAATCTTCCTCTAGTTTAATGCCACCAAAAATATCTCCAAATCCACCAAGTAGTAAAACTGCTGTTCCATAAAAAGCTTCTCTTAAGGTTGCCTCTGGATAGTAAAACCATAATAATAATGTGTCACTAACTAATAAAGTTAATAAAGTCAAACCACTAGAAAAAACTAGATTACGAATCGGATTTTCCTGAATCCAATTCCAGTAGTTAATAATTAAATTCTTGATTTTACGAGGATTTAATTGCAAAAATGACCGTAATATTTGCCAAAAAATGAACTGCTTGATATGCAAATTATCTGAATGCTTTCTAGCCAAAAATTCCGGCTGTTCAAGATAAATTATTTTGTCGTTAGCTTGAATTAATTTATCTGTATCCCAGTCATAAAAATCTGATGATAATTCAGTCTTATTATTGGCATAACTGATGACTTTCCGATGACGATTGTTGAGTTGATAAATAGGACGGTCACACCAGGATTCAGCTAAATTTATTTGGCGTTTTATTATTGTTATTTGCTGTTTTTCTAGGTAAAAAAAACCAATAATTTCTTCTTCTAAAGCAGCAACAGCAAAAGCTGGTGCAGGTAGTTCTGTTGGTTCAAATGCTACATAGTTTCCTAGTTGTTCGCCTAATAATTGATTGAGATTTTCTTTGGCAGACCTAACTACAAGACGAATTTGAAAATTAAGTAATCTTGCTGCTAGAGCGATGGCTAAATTTACCTTTTCATTACTTGTGACAATAAGTATGGCTCGACACTGTTGAACTTCAGCTTCTGTTAATATATTAGGTTCTCTTGCATCTCCAATAATTAACTTATTTAACTGTGAAAATAAATCTGAAACTTCCGAATATTGAGGTTGTATAAGGTCGATGGCATTAACAATTACACCAAACTGTTTTAATGTTGTTACACAATGTTGTCCTAAACTACCTAACCCACATACTAAAAACCGATCTATTGATGGTTGAAGTAAAGTATCAGTTGTTGGGTTTATATTGTTATATTGATGGTCAGGGGTAGATGAGAACATTGGTTTTCCTAATGATTCAGATCCTGTCTAAGAGTATTAGTAGTCTACATTAACATACTCCTAGAGCTGAATAATTACTGATGATTAGATACTTAATATAATCTTAAAGAAGCCGTTAGCACTCAGCAATCAGGAATGATTTATGAGATATTGTAAGAACAATTAATATCGATTTATATTCTGATATCAAATCCGGTTAATTCGGTATAAAAAAATGTTCCATCTTCGCGTCATTGCCAAATCTTTCTAAATTCTCTTCCCTCTTAACTCCTGACTCCTGACTCCTTATCTAATATCTAATTACACCAATGCTACCGGATTTGATATGACTCCTGACTCCTAATTACCACTAAAATCTTGCAACTGAAATATGATTGCTATATTACTTTCAGCTATTGTAGATTAGACATCTCCGAAAAAGATATATATTTTTTGCGGCTAGTAGGAAACAGGGAACAGGGAACACTTAACTGGGAATATATTTTCACGAAAAAGATACGAAAAATGATTTCGGAGAGTGAATTTTACAACTCTAGCTTGTCTTAAATAAAGAGCAAGTTTATTTTCTGGAGAGGTCTATTGAATATAGATATAAACTTTAAGAAAGCTGCTAAATGCATAGGCAAAATTGATTACTATTATTTATTCCCTGTGATTTTTACAATATAAACTTTTCAGCCTTAGAGTATGTGTGATTAATTTTGCAATTTTCTCAAGCTAATGAGTTATGCTTGTATTTTTCTTACCGAAAAATTGTGCTCTAAAGCCTCCCCTTGGATAGGGGATAAAAAGCGGTCGTTTGCGGAGCATGGAGTAGGATGGGATGGCGAGGTTTCCCGAAGAATGCAGAGCCGCTCCGAAGTGCGCTATATCCAATCTCCCCTCGATCAAAGAAAATATTCCTTATGTCAAGCCTCCTTATTCCATAGGTACTGTTAATTGATAACTGTTAACTGATAACTGTTAACTGAAATGACCTGTTGACAATAAATTACCGATCTAATTATTTCTCTAAAATTCTCTCAAATCATATTTTTTAGTCGTTTTTTTGACGATGAATGCAACTTTAACAATTCTCAAGTTCGGATATTTTGTAGCTATATTAATTTTACCTACCAGCTACAAATAATCAAAATTTTCAACTTAACTAATAGGGATTTTCAACAAATTATTTTTCTCGCATAAGCAATTTTGTATTATACCGAAACAGAAGATATGCTAGAAATTTTTTCGGGTTATCTTGACCAAACAATATGTATTGCTAAATATCTTTGTTCTGAACTTAAAATCAATGAAGCCATTAATATTTAGTAATGCTGATTTATCAAGAAATTTTAGATTCTGACTTTTGTTTCTGGGTTAACCAACGCCACCTAAGAAAAGCAATAACTTCTTCTGGCAACAAAATCAGATGAGGTTCGTTAGATATTGAAAGTAACCAGTTTTCTTCCTGTTGATGTAGTTTCCATTGCGGTTTTACAGGGTGGGATATAATTTGCCAATAACCAAGTAAGTCATGGTTACAAAAAAATCCAAATTTTTTGGCCTGATTTATGATTAAATCTGTCATTATGAGTAGCTCCTATAATTCTTTAAGTTTATTTTTTTGGCGTAATAATCCACGATTTACCTAGTTAGTGAATATATCAATTATCCTATAACCTTAACTTTTATTTAGTCAAGTTTTAATTTTTTTTACTTTGCTACAGTGAAAATTTGTCTATACAAATAATCTTGATTCCCATTTCAATATTGTGACTATGTGATAAGTTGGCGATCGTTTTTTTTGATACTAAGAAAAAGTCTTAAATTGGTAATTAATAAAAAATTTGCACTTTGTTGGTTAGGTTGACCTTAAGGAAACCAAACAACAATAGACCTCTTGCAAAAGTTTTAACTAAATAAATTCAAGATATAAAATTAACAATTTTATCTCCCTATTCCCTATTCCCTGACTTCTGCGAGAAGTCTAATAGACATCTCCATAAATTTATGATTAGTCTTTCTTCAAACTTTTGTAGGGAGGTTTTATGGAACCTTCCTACATTATTTTTGACCAGATATCTAATAGATATCTGTTGAGTTGCACTACCGCTTTTTTCCTAGGTCATACTTTTACGCAGCAAAACCCAACCTAAACTATTACTTTCACCAGTTGTAAAAAATTCAATTCCGACTCCTGACTCCTTTCTAATGATGATGGTGGTGGTGGTGGTCGTGGTGATGATGATGATGGTCGTGAGAATGTCCATGCTCATCATTGTGACTATGACTATGAGTTGACTTTGCTTGTGCTACTGCTAAAGAAGGATTAACAGCTAAAGCATTTTCACTCAATAATTCCTCAATATAAAGGTTAGCCCACTCCGCAGCCATCTGCAAAAATTCTGGGCGGTCATTTACACAAGGCATTTGACGATAAGTTACTTCTGGATGTTTCCGACGCAAAGCTTCAATAATATGCTCTACATCTAATAATGTTTCGTGGTTTTCTGTGGCAAAACCAATAGGCATAAATATAATAGATGTTGCACCTAATTCTATGAGGTTTTTTGCTGCAGTTTTAGCATCTGGTTGAGTCCATTCAATGAGTGGAGTATCGTGGTTTAACCAACCTACAGAAATTAAAGGAAAACGATTTATTAAACGTTCCCGCACTGACTCATAAAGTGCTTGACTTTCATCAATTCCAGAAGTAAAACCTTTGGCTTTGTGGGGGCAACCATGATTTGTTAAAACAATGCCTATTTGAGATGGTAAATGAGCAATTGCTAAGTCATTAACAATTTGTTCTTCTACCATTTTTGCCATTAAGTCAATATAATCAGGTTCGTTATAAAAGGAAGGAATATAACGTTGACCTTTGACCCAATGTTCGGTTTTATCTGCTAATTTTACTAATGCTTTATTAACTTGTTCGACGGCTATTCCACTGGTAAAAATTGAGTCAACTACTAGCAAAGGATATATCAATAATTTATCAAATCCTTCAGATTTAATTTGTGTTAATACTTGTTCTGGTAAGTGGGGAGCGCAAAAGTTAAAAGCTTTGAAAACTTTGATACGGTCGCCCCATTTGACTTGGAGATTTTTTTCAATTCCTGCTCTTTGACTTTCAAAAATAGCATTATGAGGAGAGATGAAGTTACCATGTTGATGACTCCATTCATGTAAGTCAAAAATAGCTAATAATTTTGCTAAAGGAGGATATATCCAGGTAGGAACAGGTGCAAATTTAGCAGTAAGTAAGTTTAATGCTTGTTCGTTATAATTAGCAAAATCTTCATAACTTTCTACTTCGCCATATCCCATTAATAATACTGCTACTCTGTCTTGATTGGGAGATGCAGAATTTGTTGGGTTTTGAATTTTTTCTGGAGTTGTAACCACGCGCGCGCTCCTCTAGTTATGTTTATTAATTAACTCAATTAAAGAAAATGAGTAGTTTCACTCTGGTGTTAGTTTAACACTCCCCACCGGGGGGATGGGTACTAAAATAGTTGAGATTATATAAAGCTTTTAAAAGTCAAAAGTCAAAAGTCATCTCTGGATAGTCCAGTAGTGGACTGACACAGCTAAAACTATAGAGCAATATAAAAATTCATTTTCTGAAGCGCACGCCGGATGTGGATGGTTA
>NZ_JBNHEP010000234.1:0-21582 GCF_050015995.1 Dapis brunnea BLCC-M229
GATTGGTCTTGGCAGTTATAATCATTCCCTACCCCATCATATTGAGTGGATACCAAAATAGCTAAATTAGCAGAAATTCTATACCATATAACTGGACCTCTTAGTAAAATTCCTTTATTCATAAAAGGTATTGATTTTATATTTTCAGGCAAAGATCGAAAAGACTCTGAAAAATCTTCAGGTTTGAGAGAAGCTGAAAAGGAATATTATCAAAAAAAATTGGAACTTGAGCGGGAACTATTACAAAAACTGGAAATTGACAAACAAAGTCTTGAACTTGAGCAAATAAAATTACAAGTCAAAACAGAGATTAGTGCTAAACGTTTTGAATTATTACGAGAGTTTCAAGAACAAAATACTAAGTTGAAATGGGAAAAAATACAAATTGATTGGGATAAGAATACCTGGTTTTCTAAATTAAACAGAATAGAAACTGAGCAAATACTGAGCAAATATGCAAATTCTTTATTAATCCTTTCTTCTCCACCTAACATTGCAAAAGATTCTTGCCTCAATTTATTTCGAGAGCATGATTTTAAGGTGGAAATGCACAACTTGGAAGATTTTTTGGGAAAATACGATAAATCTCAGAATGGTTTATATCCTGTTAGAAGTTACAGTGATTATTTTACGGAAGCGATAAGTAAAATTGATATTGAACAATTATATTCAATTCTCAAATGTATTTCTACCTATGTAATTTATGCAGATATTACCGCAAAAAAAATTACTTTTCGGACAGCTTATTGGTGTATTAATGGTGAATTAGAGTTTTTCCCTAATCCTATTGAGTGGGATTGGCAATCTACTCAACAAGAGTTAATAAAAGTGGGAAAAAGTGAAGTAGAAAGTATATCGATAATTAGAGATTTATTTATCGAAATTAAAAAGCTGATTAGTGTTTTTTACATAGATTGTTATTATATGTATTTAGACCCATTTTATCAGCTTAATTTCCCTTCTTTACAGACTGAGTTAGGATGGGGAACTCCAGAAAATTTAGTAAAATTAACTAACAATTTACAAGAATTACAACAAGAACAACAAAAAATATATTTCAGACATTTACTTACAAATAATTTATCAATATTGAGTGAAAAAAGCATGAAAAATGTAGACAAATTTTTAGATAAAGAAGAAATATTTGATATTAAGCGAAATGAGCTTTTAGGATTACTAGATAAAGCAGATAGTATTGTTGAAAAACTTAGTCAAACAGGTGATTTTCCTTCAATTTCTGAGGAGGTAAGCAATCAAATCAATGTAACTCGCGAGCGTTGCTATGAGGGATTATTTAGTATTGCTTTAATAGCTCCTTTTCAATCAGGAAAATCAACTACTCTTAATGCTTTTGCTGATGGTCGAGAAGTTGCTCCCAGAGGATTAGGAGGAGGAGGAATTAAAACAAGTGCTTGTTTAGTTAAGGTTCAAAATCCTCATAAGTCGAGAGAAGAAAGTGTCAAAATAACTTGGAGAAGTAAACAAGATTTATTGTCACGATTAGATGAAATTTTAGAAACAACTGCTCGTTCAATATCTAACTCTGAAACAAGTCAAAGATTAAGAGAAATAAGCAATAAAGAGGCTGAAGCTGAAACAGAAGAAGAGGCAAAAAAATATAGGGAAGAATACTTTTCAATTATTGATTTTACCAAACCAGAGGGAAAAACTTTACTAGAGCAAGCTGTCAGAAAAGAGTTAGAAGAATATCAGAGGAGTCAGGCAAAAGGTTCAGAAACAGTTCAAGATCAACTAGATATGTTAAGGTTTGCCATGATTGTTTTGGCTTACTATGATGACCCGATGCTAGAAAAGCTGAAAAACAAGACTAACTTCGAGCCTAAAGATATAGAGAATTATCTCAAATTTCCTCATAATTTTGAAAGGCGCTGGAATAAATGTTTCAATAATTATTCGGAAAATTTAACAAAGAAAGAATTTACTCTTGAAGAGGTAATGTATGCTTTTATTGAAGAAGTTACCTATATAGTTAACTCGGAAAATCTCAAAAAATTAGGGGTGAAAATTATTGATTGTCCGGGAATTTTTGCTAGCAAATACGATACATCAACTGCTTTACAAGCAATGCAAGAAGCTTCTGCTATTTTGTTTTTGATTGCTGGAGATAAGCAACTTTCTCAGTCGGAAATTAAAGTATTATCTATGCTCAGGGACGTTGGTTATGGGAATAAAGTATTTTTTAGTATTAACTATAGAAATAATCCCAAAAATCAAGCAAGCAAAAATGTATTTACTACGATTTTAGCACAACTGAAACAACTCGATTTTAAAGGGGATTATCAACTTGAACCTCTTTACTTTAATGCTTTTCTTGCTTTAAGAGCAATGCAAGGAGAAAAACTTCTTAATAATGCACTAGATTTTAATACCAAGGAATCAATTAAATTAGATGCACAAGCAATGGATGAGGTAGATGAAGAAAATGGGGAAGATATTAAGTCACCCTCTGTTGAAAAAGCATGGTTATCAACTGTCGAACAAGTAATATATAACGTCGCAAAAACAAAATTCAGAGAACTTTCATCAGAGATTGATGCAAAAACAGTAAAATTGGTGAGACAAGAATCTCAATGGGATTCAGCAACTGAGAAAATTAAGGAATATGTTTTTAAAACAAAAGCTTGGTCAGTATTAGTAGATTTAGGATGCGAACCTGTTATTAATACCCTAGAAAAATCAGAATATACTCTAAAATTAGCAGAGGGAAATGTTGAGAAAAATTTAGAGCAAGTTGAACAAGAATGGGATGAGGCAAGACAAAAACTTGTTTTATTTAAAAAAGAATCTGAAAAGTTACTAGAATTTTTCATTGATGATAATTGGGAAATAGTTCTTACTCAGAGTTTTTGGGAAGAAGTCTATCTTCCTTCTATAAAGAAAACAGGAAGGTTAGCTGCACGTTTAATAGCAGATGAAGCGACAATCAAAAACACACTTTTAGATATACCAGATCAAATAAAAAATAAATTTACTAAAGGAATTAACTGGTTTAAAAATAAGGTTACTCCAAATAATCAGGAAGTCGATCTGATTTTGGTTCAAACACTGAGTGATAGATGTGCAAAAATTATTCAGGATAAGTTTGAATATTTAATTAATCTTAAATCTCAAGGTTGGTTTAATTCTCTGAAAAAAGGTGGCAACGAAGATTATGAAAGATTGGTTTTTCGCAGAGTAGTAGAAGGGTGTAATTTAATAAAAGAAAAGTGGACAGAGTTAAAACTAGATTTCGATTCATATTTACAAGGTCTTGATGTAAGTTTACCTGAATTTAGTGGTGATATCCGACAAGATATGGAAAGGTATAATTATGATGCAATTAACAAAGCTGTAGATCAAGCAACAGGTAAACCGATGAAAGATATGCTTATTTTGATGCAGATTTTATCTGGTTCGGTTGTTTTTTCTTCTACCGTTTCTTCTGTACTATTATTTGATTTTTTATTACCTGGTGCAGCACTGCTTTCGCTCGTTATAGTGGTTGTGAGTACCATTATTGCTAAGAGTTTGAGGAAAAGAGAAGAATATATCAAAGAGATTGAAAACACAATTACAGAAGAACTTAATAAAGTAACTAGCTCAGAAGAAGTAAATATAAAAGAATCGCTTAAAAAGAAATTAAAGATCGTTCGTGACTACTATTCAGGAGCTATTCAACAATCATTTAATAATATGGAGGAACAACTCGAAGAAAGGATTCAGGATGCAAAAACTCAATTCGACCAAACTCAAGAGGAAAGAAAACAACTTGCTGAAGTAGCAAAGAATTTTAGAGAAAATGAATTTCAACCTTTACAAACACAAATGAAAAATTTTCAGTCTTCCGTGGAAAAGATATGGCAAAAGCCTTCTTAAAATTAATATCAATCTATATGATAGATTAGTAAATTGAGAGATAAACTTCGCTCTTTATTATTCGTCTTTCTCGGGAACCGTAGCCAACGGATTTGATATTATATATAATCGAGTTATATAGTATATATTCATTATTCAATCTCCCCATCACCCCATCTCCCTATCTCCCCATCACCCCATCCCCCTATCCCCCAATCCCCCCATCCCCCAAATATACAATAAGTATTCAACCGGATTTGATATTACAACCTATTTAGGATTCCTATAAAAGGGAGTTCAATAATTGATAATTGATAATGGATAATTAATAATTACCTCTCCCTAAAACGGATTGGATTGAATCAAAGGAAAAAATTGATTTTCTCTTGGTCGATTGGATATGGTTAGGTAACCCATCCATCCCATCCTAACGGACTGCTCCGCTTTCCGATCGCTTTTTCCCCTATCCAAGGGGAGGCAATTAGGCGTGAATTATTTAATTATTTAATTATTAATTCTTCGGTAAGGTATTTTAAAATAGCAAAATTAAAATTTATGTTCCCATTACCACCATTACATTTTCAACTCCAAGGAAAAGGTTTTCCTATTCTCTGTCTCCACGGACATCCAGGTTCAAGTCAATGTATGTCAGTCTTTACCAACTCTCTATCCCAAAATTTTCAAACTATTGCTCCAGACTTAAGAGGATACGGCAAAAGTTCTACGAAAACTAACTTTGAAATGACTCAACATTTAATAGACTTAGAAACACTTCTAGAACAACTGCAGATTTCTAGATATTTAATATTAGGATGGTCATTAGGTGGAATTATTGCCATGGAGTTAGCTTTGAGAAACCCGGAGCAAGTCGCAGGTTTAATATTAATAGGTACAGCAGCAAAACCTCGAAGTAATCATCCACCCATAACTTGGCAAGATAATCTTTATACAGGTTTAGCAGGAATCATAAATTATTTTTTGCCCGGTTGGCAATGGAATATTAATACTTTTGGCAAGCGATCGCTATTCAGATATCTCATCCAACGTCACACTCCCGCTACCTATCAATACTTAGCAAAAGAAGCACTTCCAGCTTATTTGCAAACTTCTAGATTCGCCACTAGAGCCTTGAATCAAGCTTTAAGAGGTGGTTATAATAGATTAGCCGATCTATCCGAGATTCAATCTCCTTGCTTATTATTAGTTGGAGAGAGCGATCGCCATATTACCTCTGAGTCAGTTCAAGAAACTGCTTTGCATCTCAAAAATGCTGCTTGGCAATGCTACCCTAATACTGCCCATTTATTTCCTTGGGAAATTCCTCACCAAGTCCTAACAGATATTAAAAACTGGATAGAGCATCACCAAACAAATTTTAGACTTCCCGATGATAACTAAATTTTACTTTTTCCACTTTTAATCACAAGTGGTATAACAGTAATTCTCTCAGTCTCAAGGATAGAAACTCTCTGTTGCAAAGACTTATCGAGACAAACAGAAACCATGAGACCACCGCAGTGTTGTATCTGAAATTATGATACGCACCTAGTTCTAGTTAAATATAGGATTTACCATTACCTGATCGCCACTGTTCTCTAATTCATCATTATATATAGTCAACTCTACAGGTTGACACTGCTGAATAGACACCTTAATACCTTGAGCACCTTCACCTTCTAAATCTTCTAGGTAACCAGCCTCAGAAGTTTTAGCTTCTTCACTTGTCAAAAACGGGCCAAAATAATAAGTGCAACGGGGATCTACAGTAAAAATTTTAATCCACCAAGCTATTCCGGAGAAGTTCAGAAAATTGACCAATGTTTCTTTCATGTTATTTAAGAATCTGAGTATTAGTAGTTGATTATTGAACGTACTGATTTTAATTTCTGATAATGCTTATAACTTATATTCAAAAGTTATAAACTAACTATCCAGGGAAAGTTTAATCCATAACTAAACTAAACTTTGCAAATTATAGTGAGTTTTGATGATAGTGGAAAGGGCTAGTTTCAGGATCCATCATAATTCACTGGTAGAAGATATTTTGAGGTATTTGCTTCAATTAGATAATGATTAATTAGTTGGCGAGTCGCAATTGAAGCAGGAGTCAGGAGACAAAAATTTTGGAGAAAGAAATCTTGAGTCTGGGAATTCAACCCTAACCAATTGTAGATACCGCAGGTAAAAGTGGAGATGTTTGACACCTAAAGCTTTCACCCAGGAGTCAGCTCTAAATTCCAAAAATGGTAGTCCTGCATGGTAATGGTGAGGATATATATTTTTTAATTTCTCCCACACTCCCCATCTCCCACACTCCCCATCTCCCTAGACTCCCGGTGCTTCCTTTACCATTACTATGCACCACCACCCCAAAAATTATTCCTGACTTCCAGCCGTTTGCGCAGCTTCCCCGTCAGGATAAGGCTGTTAATGAGGAGTTGCGCAACTTTATTCTGGGGTTTAAACGCCCCATCTAACCGTTAATCAAAGGGCAATTTAAAGGTAGTTCTCTTGAGATATTTCTGCGACATTTCGAGAAAATTGCTCAACCCATTTTCAGGCCTATTATTAGTCTTTACCTTGTTACACTACCCAACTTCTGTTTTTTTAATCATATAACATTTTTCGTCTAAGTGAGGTATATTCTAAGTCCTTAGATTCCCTCTATTCTCTAGACTTTAGCCTTCTAGAATGTTACCTAAAATCCCAAATTTTATATCTTATTCTCATTGAGAAACGTTATCTTTTTATTACATACGCAAATTTTTTGACCAGCGTTGTCGATGAATTTCATAAATGGCCATACCCGTTGCTACTGATACATTTAAACTAGGCGTACTTCCCGACATTGGTATAGAAACTAAGACGTCACAGTTTTTTTGAATCAGAAGACTTAAACCCTCTGCTTCACTCCCAACTACTAAAACAATAGCTCCAGTAAATTTTACTGTATGAATCAGTTCTCCATCATTTGCTACAGTACCGTATATCCAGAAGCCCTCTTTCTTCAATTCTTCCAAAGCACTGCTAAGATTAGTAACTCTAGCTACAGGAAAATTTTCCAAGGCTCCTGCCGCAACTTTTGTTACAGTCGAAGTTATTCCCACTGCTCGTCTTTGCGGAATAACTAAACCTTGTATTCCGAGAGCTTCACCAGTGCGAATAATAGCTCCTAAGTTGTGGGGATCATTGATACCATCAGCTACCAGCAATACAGGTTGATCGGTTTTAGATTTTGCTTGAGAAATTAATTCATGAAGTTCTTTATACTCGTAAGGAGATATTTGAGCTGCTATACCCTGATGATTTTTTCTATGGGTAATTTGATCTAGGCGTCGATCATCTACTTCATCTATGATTGTACCTTTTGTTTTAGCCTCATTCAGCAATGTATGAAACCGGGGATCGTATCGCAGTGGAGAAATAATCCAGATACGGTTTAAATATCGCTCACTTTGGAGGGCAGCTTGTACAGTATGTCTGCCATAGATTAGATCATCATCTTCCTCGTTGATATTTGCTGAAGTCTCATTTTTTGAGCGCCTATCGTTTAGTTTAATTTGTTTCTTTTTCTGGGGTTTTTCTTGAGGATTTAATTTAATTTTTTTTGTAGACATAACTTATAAATAATATTTCTTAACTACTCTAATTATTCCTTCACAGCGAATTTTTTAATGGTTAGCTAATACCTGAAGGCTATTTCACTGCGCGACATGAATAGGCAGCATTCCGGAGGAAATCCTGACTAATTTTAAAATATTTTGACTATAAAATTAGCAGCCAATTTTTAGTATTTTTACAGAACTTTCCCTTGCCCGTGAGGTACACCCATCCCAGGCAAGATCCCCACACTACAATATTTTAATCATTGACCCTGTACATCATTTATCCAAAATTTGCTGTAATTAACAACACACTTTGCTATAAAAATAGAGAATCATTTATACTCTAATATTTCACATATTATATAAAATCAGATTATAGGGTAATCGTAAAATTACTTGCTCTTAATACAGATGTTCTATTGAATACAAATTATATAATTTAATAGTTCAAATCCTTTCTTTCTCTTGACTTCTGATTCTTGACTACTTGGTGATACGATAACTAATTACCCAAATTCTATATCATATATTACAGATACAATAAAATCAAAAATTCCAGCCAGAAAAGTAATTATTTCTATTGCCTGACCCTGTAAAAATATTAATCTAATATTAATCTAATATTAATCTAATTCTATGTAACCTAGTAATTGATTTAACCTTTGGGGATCGGTTAAATATAAGTATCCAATTAAAGTTTCTAAACTGGTAGCCTGTTGATAAATCTCTGGATCTAATCTTTTTGGTTTCCTAAAAGCAGCATTACGTCCTCGTTTCAGAATATCTAACTCTGCACTGGTGAGGTGTGGTTTCAAATTATGTAAATGATCGGCTTGAGTTTCTGCCCTAACTTGGGCCACAACTAATTTATGATAATAATGCGATCGCTTTGGTGGTATCAAGTAGTAATTCCGAATATACAGTTCGTAAACTGCATCTCCCAAATATGCCCAAGCTGAGGGTGAAATTTTTTGAATTTCTGCTGGTGTTAGGGTAAGAGGGTTTAACTGCTGCAAACTGATTATTCTCCTTGTGAGGCTAGCCTTTCTACTTGATAAATTGCTTCAGCTTTTTTGATCCCCATCCAGATAATTAATTAATGGCTTAACTTAAGTTTTGGTTTCAATCCATCGGCTTATATTTTATGGTATAAGTTTTCTTTAGTTACTCCTCATCTGAAACAAATGGTAGTTTGGACACCCGTTATTTACTTATGTAGTTTCTGACAACTATGGCTAATCTAGTTATAAATTTTCGACTCTGAGAAATTTATCAATACTTGGATCAAACCTAGTTTTATCTTCTATTCATACCATGGTTTAACTTGTATATTCCTTTGTAGTAGATATTATAGTGCTATAGATTCTCATAATTCTACTGAGAAGTATAAGCAATGAGCTACCCTTAGCTCTCAAAGGTCATTTCAGTTATCAGTTAACACTTAGCCTCCTGGGGAGGAACTTCGTTAACAGTACCGACCGCTGAAGTCGGAGGCCAGAAAATCCTAAATTTCCTTTTTTATCCCCTTGAAAGGGGAGACTTGAGACCTTATTTCTTTCTTGGTCAACGGTAAATAGTCAACAGGCTTGACCTACTCCCGTCCAGAGTTTTGCTGGTTGACGGGAGGTAACATCTATCTAGACTAGATAATCTGTCTTTGCCTTGCCTGGTCAAGATTTCTTGACATTATTAGTAGCTTCTTCTAATGTAGTTCGTAAAGACAAAAACTTTTCTAAACGAACCAACTTAACTGTTTGAGTTACACGGGGATTGGAAACTATTTGCAAAGTACCTTCATATTGTTGGGTATACTTTACCAGTTGTACTAGTGCTCCTAACCCAGAGCTATCAACAAAGTCTATCTTGGACAAGTCCAAAATAATATCTTTTGGTCCTTGATCGATTTTTGTCTTCAGGGTTTTGCTAAAAGTACCTTCTGAGAAGGCATCTAATAACCCTGTTAGGCGGAATAGCTGGTAGTTATCCCTGACTTCGTGAGAGCCTCTCAGGCTAACAGTCAGGTTTAATGGCTTAGGCTCAGGAATAACACCCTCCTAGCTTGATTTTGCATAATTAAAATAAATATTGTACTCCATGAAGTAAAATTTGTCTACCATAAAATGACTCATTCAAACAGACAAATGTCTAAATTGAGACGATGACGATTTTGAAAATAGTCAAGATTTGCATACACAACCCAATTTCTATTTAAGATTAACCGTGAGAGAATATCAATTCTAGGCTTTAGCTTTTCGATCATCTCGCATTGCTTGAACAAAACGTTCAAACAAGTAATCAGCATCGTGAGGACCGGGACTTGCTTCAGGATGGTACTGCACTGAGAACAAGGGCAAAGATTTATGCCGTAAACCAGCAACAGTTCGGTCATTCAAGTTGAGATGAGTAATTTCCACCTCAGCAGCTAAAGAATCTGCATTAATGGCAAATCCATGATTTTGACTCGTAATCTCCACTTGTTGCTGCAAACCCGCAGGCTGATTAAGACCGCGATGACCAAATTTTAGTTTAAAAGTTTCTGCTCCTAAGGCTAGACCGAGAACCTGATGTCCCATACAAATGCCAAATACAGGCTTAGATGATTTTAGCAACTCCTTAGTAGTTTCAATACCTTCCGTCACAGCAGATGGGTCTCCTGGACCATTAGAAAGAAAGATACCATCAGGGTTATAGTTGAGAATCTCTGCTGGTGGTGTACTAGCAGGAACAACCACTACTCGACAACCATAACTGGCTAAACGTCGCAGGATATTTTTTTTCACCCCAAAGTCAATGGCCACAACTGTAAATTGTTCTCCACTATCACCAGAAACAGAAGGGTTAAACTCCCAATCTGGATTAGTTGCTTCAGACCATTGATAAACTTCCTTAGTTGTTACTTCCCGAACTAAATTTAATCCGGCCATGCTTGGAGCAGACTGAACTTTTTGTAACAATTCTGTTGGATCGAGAATTTCTGTAGAAATTGCCCCATTCATGGCCCCCACAGTCCTAATTTTTCGAGTTAAAGCACGGGTATCTATACCATAAATTCCTGGAATTTTATGTTCTATAAGATACTCTGATAAAGATTGAGTAGAACGCCAGTTACTAGGACGTGGACAAATATTACGAGCGATCGCGCCTTTGATTTGTGGTTCATTGGACTCTTCGTCTTCAGGATTAACTCCTGTATTGCCCAATTCTGGGTAGGTAAAAGTAACAATTTGCCCACGATAACTTGGGTCTGTGAGAACTTCCTGATAACCAGTCATTCCTGTGTTAAATACCACTTCTCCAATGGTAGTTCCTGGAGCCCCGAAAGATAAGCCAGAGTAAGAAGTTCCATCTGCTAAGACAAGTAACGCAGGTTGAGCTGAGATTGACATTTTAATTCCTCTCAATTAATTAGTATTTAATTTAACTAGCTTTCAGCTTTCAGCTTTTAGCATTCAGCTTTTTGAACGATTGTTAAAATCTCTGGCAACTATTGCGCTGGATGGTTTAGGAGGGGTTGAAATCCCATTCTAAACGTTAAAAAAATGATCCTGCTGAGTGCTAATTGCTGAGTGCTGACCGCTTCTTTAAAGATCAGGTCAGAATATCTACTTAGGTTATTGAGAATATATTAAGTTTACGAAAAATGTAGTAGTCACAAGTACAGATTACATTCATCAATTAAATAAGATAAGATTAGCTTTAAGTTTAAAATTTAACAATAAACAAATAATTGAAATTATTAAAAAGTAATTATGATGGAAAATTATTCACTCTATAATTCTACTGACAAAAATCGGGTTAAGCAAATTGAGCTAAACCTGCAACAGAAACAACAGGTTAAAACGATCTTTTGGCAAATACCATCAATATTAGTGACAACATTAATTTGTACCGCAGCGATCGCCCAAGAATATCCAGGATGCTTTATCCTTGATGAAGGAGGAAATAGGAAGGACTTAACAATATCAGTTTGTCGTCTGTTTCCAGAAGAATTATCAGAACAAGTATCAACTTCAAGTACAGCAGCAGGAATATACCAAATACCAATTAAAAGTCGTCGCGGTGGTAGTCCTGTAATTGATGTTACTTTTAATGGTAATCAAACTTATGAAATGGTATTAGATACTGGTGCTAGTTCTACTTTAATTACTCAAGAAATGGCAAAAGCTCTCAAAGTTATACCCTTTAACAAAAGAAATTTTACTTTAGCTGATGGCAAAGATGTAGAACTAGGAATTGGCATAGTTAGTTCTATTTCTGCTGGAGGTCTAACAATTAACCAGTTTAATGTTGCTGTTGCTCCAGACAATAAAGAATTAGGGTTACTGGGGCAAAATTTTTTTGGTAACTATGATATGACAATTAAGGCAGATGTAGTAGAGTTAAGGGCACGTTCTAGTAGTTAGAAGTATCATGTTTAGATAATTTTATCTACTAACAAATCTGGAAAATGAACAATAATTATCAAGTCTGGAAAACAGCATAACTTTGACAAAAATATATTTCTGGTGTAAGAAGTGCAATTCCTCTAGCTACTGAACAAATTGAGATTATATTGAGGATTATTCAGATGGCTAGACCACAAGTGAATAATTTTTTAGATTTAGGTTGTGGTGATGGTATTTTAGGTCAGGTAATTCTTAGTCAATACCCTGATTTTCAAGGAGTATTTTTAGACTTTTCAGAGACAATGATTGAAGCTGCAAAAAGTAATATTTCTGCTGGTTATCAAGCTAATTTAGAATTTATCAATCAAGATTATAGTTTACCAGAATGGATAAATAAAATTCACCGAAAAGCACCATTTGATGTAATTGTGTCAGGATTTTCAATTCATCATCAACCAGACTTCATTAATGGATAATTACCTCTGGTTAAAACAGTAAGGGAATTGAATATAAGGAAATATCCTAGCACTTTTTTTCCCCTATGGTGGGAGGCTTTTAACCTGAACTATTTAATTATTAACTATTAATTATTCGGTAAAAAAACGAGAAATATATCAAGAGATTTATCAGTAGATGAATCAAATATAAACTAAAGTAATATTTCTGCTGGTTATCAAGCTAATTTAGAATTTATAAATCAAGATTATAGTTTACCAGAATGTATAAATAAAATTCACCGAAAAGCACCATTTGATGTAATTTTGTCAGGATTTTAAATTCATCATCAACTAGACTTCATTAATGGATAATTGATAATTGATAATTACCTTTGGTTAAAACAGTAAGAAAATTGAATATAAGGAAATATCCTAGAACTTTTTTTTCCCTATGGTGGGAGGCTAATAAAGCTGAACTATTTAATTATTAACTATTAATTATTCGGTAAAAAAACGAGAAATATATCAAGAGATTTATCAGTAGATGAATCAAACATAAACTTAGGAAAGAGAGCGATAGAAGCCATTTGGTATTTTTACCTTTGTAAAAATTTTTGAGGAGCTGAGTTAGTTGTCTGTGGGAAGCGCGGCAATACAAGAAAAAGGTTGAAAATACTCTAATATACCTTCAATGCACCTCTAACTAAGACATCTTTCCTTCCCTACTCCTTACCGAATTATTAATTATTAATTGTTAATTAAATAATTGTGGTTTAAAGCCTCCCCTTGGATAGGGGAAAAAAGAAATGATATTTCCCAATCTTCAATCAAGAGGGGTTTTAACCAGAGGTAATTATCAATTATCCATTATCAATTATCAATTAATGAAACTCCCCACACTCCCCACACTCCTTCCCTTCGCCTTTCATGTCGCGCAGCAAAAGCGGAACAGATGTTCTATCGCTACTTTTATACAACAAAGCCTTTTAGATCGAGAAATTTTGCAGATTCATAAGAACTTAACTAACTGTTCCAACTTTAACCAAGCTGCTCCACTCTGGAGAATATCTTTAGCTTTGGCAATTCCTTCTGCATGAGCTTCTAGTGCTACAACACCTGCTACCTGTAATGCCAGAGAACTATTCAAAGCGACTACATCTGTTTGTTCAGAAGTTCCCTTTCCCTGAAGAACATTCTTGAGAATTTCAGCATTTTTTTCTACCTCTCCACCTTGTAAAGCACTTATTGGGGCAGAATTTAAGCCTAAATCTTGGGGATTAATTGTTGTGATTCGTACTTTACCATTCGATAAAATAGCTATATCTGTAATATCACCTAGACCAGCTTCATCAAGTTTTTCTCTACCGTGGAGAGCGATCGCAGATTCTACTCCCAATATTCCTAAAGCTTGAGCTACAATTTCTACTAAAGTAGAGTTATACACTCCTATAACTTGACCTTGAGGACGCAAAGGGTTAACCAAAGGACCCAAAAGATTAAACACAGTTCGTACCTTTAAAGTACGACGTAGAGGAACTACAGATTTCATTGCTGGATGCCAACCTGGTGCAAATAGAAAAGTAACTCCTACCTCAGATAAAGCAGATATTACTTTTTCTGTGGGTGCATTCAAATTTATTCCTAATGCTTCCAAGACATCAGCAGAACCGACTTTACCGGAAGCAGAACGGTTGCCATGTTTAGCTACTGGCACTCCCGCAGCAGCGACAACAAAAGCAACAGCAGTGGAAATATTGAATGTTGAAGCTCCATCTCCACCTGTTCCGCAGGTATCAATGACTGGGTATTGAAAGTTGGTGATCAGAATATTATTATCGCTGTATTCTTTTGTTAAGGATAAAGATTGTAATACTTTTGCCATACCAGCTAATTCTTCAGCAGATACACCTTTAGCTTGTAAGGCGGCTAAAATTGCTCCTGATAGAACAGGTGGAATTTCTTCTTGTAGCCATCCTTGCATTAAATTTGAGGCTTGAAAGGAAGATAAAGATTGGGCATCAAGTAACTGCTGTAATAAACTAGGCCATTCATTTATAGAGGAGTTAATCATTAGTGTAATTTGCTGGTTATAGAAGTATTTATAGGTGCAATTCAATATTACAGGACTTAGGCACAAGAAAGTTCATTAATGGATAATGGATAATTACCTCTGGTTGAAACCGTTCGGGAATTGAATACAAGGAAATACTATTTCTTCTCTTGGTCGATTAGATATGGCGTTTCGCTGCGCGACATGAAAAGCGTTCGCGGCTCTGTAAAGAGCGGGAGACCTCGCCATCTCTCGACCGCTTTTTTTCCCCTTGAAAGGGGAGGCTAATAAAGCTGAATTTTTTACCGAATAATTAATTATTCGGTAAAAAATTAGTATTGAGATTACTTTACTAACGGACTGCTCCGCAAAGGGTATCCCTCGTTATGACAGAAATACTTTGTTTGGCGTAAGTCCTATCCTAATATTAGTTACAAATTTTTATTGACATCTAGAGGATAGTATAATTTACAATTAATTTATGATTAAATCTAAAATATAATCAAAGGTTAAAAGTCAAAATAGCCAATAATACATCACGTTCTCAGGAGTAATTGTATTGCTGGAAAACCAGTAAAAGTATGAGTACCAATCTCAAGTATATGGCAAAATATATAATTATGAAAAGGGGATGATAATTCAAGAATAAACTTATGTAATAAATACAACTGTCTAGGGGGGGTCAAATACACTGTGTAACGAGAAAGTCAAATTATTAACAGTTAGAAAAGAGAGGAGGTATTAGAGGAAATGGAAGCTAAACATCACAGTATCTTGGAGAATGCAGTGATAGGAATTTACCAAACAAAACTTGAAGGATGTTATATTAGTGCTAATGCTACACTAGCCCGTATCTATGGTTATGAATCTTCTACAGAAATGATTGCTGGATTGACAGATATTAAACATCAACTTTATGTATGTTCTAAGCAATATGATGAATTTGTTGATATTTTACGAGAAAAAGGAGAAATTTCCCAATTTGAATCTCAGATTTATTGCAAGGATGGCACAATAATTTGGATTTCTGAAAATGCCTGGGTAGTTTGTGATGAACAGGGAGATTTTTTATATTATGAAGGAATTGTTGAAGATATTACCTCTAGGAAACAAGCAGAAGCAGCTTTGCAAGCAAGAGAAGAAAGACAAAAATTATTTATTGAAACTGTTCAAGATTACGCCTTATGTATATTAGATTCAGATGGATATGTAGTAAGTTGGAACTCTGAAGCTGAAAACATTTATCGCTATCAAGCAGAAGACATTATTGGCAAACATTTCTCTAGTTTTTATACTCAAAAAGATATTGATAATAACTTACCACATCAGGAATTAGAAATAGCGATAAGTCAAGGTAAATGTGTAACAGAAAAAATCTGTTTGAGGCAAGATAAAATATTATTTTTGGCTAATGTAATTACTACAGCTTTGTATAATGATAACAAACAATTAAGAGGTTTTTATCAAATTACAAGAGATATTAGCGATCGTCAACAAACTGTAGCTATCCCAACAAGAGCAACTTCCCAGGTACAAGCTTCTAATCAAAGATTTCCTGATTTATATGAATCTAGTAAATCTGGGATAATACTGATAGATAAACAAGGTATTTTTGATTGTAATCACGCTGCTTTAGAATTATTCGGATGTAGTAAAAAATCAGATTTTTATGGTAAACAACTTTGGGAATTTAGCCCTTCAAAACAATGTCAAGGAGAAGATTCAATTCTGCTATTGCAAAAATATTTACAAATAGCATCAGAATTAGGAATAAGTCATTTTAACTGGTGTTATAAACGTTTATATGGTTCGGAATTTACAGCAGAAGTGGTAATAATTCCTCTAGAATTTGATGATAGAAGTGGGTGGGAAGTAATTGTTTTTAGTATCGCTAGCAAAGTATCAAAAGAAGAGGCATTAAAACTAGCAAATCAAGAGTTAGAAAATAAGGTAGATAAACGAGTAATTGAACTACAGGAAACTATTGAGCAATTAGAAAGGGAAATTGCAGAATGTCATCAAACAGAAGCAAGATTACGGTTATCGGAACAAAAGTTCTCAAAAGCATTTCGTTCTAACCCAGACCCAATCATTATTACTACTTTTGAAGATGAAAGATTTATAGAAGTAAATGATAGTTTTTTGGAGATAATGGGTTATGGCCGTGAAGAGGTGATTGGTTACACGGTAGAAGAGTTAGGTATATGGGTTAATATAGAAGAAAAAATTGATTTTAGACGACATTTAGAAAAGCAAGGAGTTTTGCAAAATCAGGAATATGAATTTATAGTCAAATCTGGCGCGACTAGGATATGTTTGTTGTCTGTAGAAATTATTAATATTGGTAATGAAATTTGTTTTTTGGTAGTTATTAAAGATATTACTGACAGGAAATATTCAGAAAAAGCTTTATGGGAAAGTCCAAGAAAATTAGCAACTTTAATCAGTAATTTACCAGGTATGGCTTATCGTTTTCGCAACGATATAAATCGAAGTGCGGAATTTGTAAGTGAAGCTTGCTATTCATTAACTGGTTATCAAGCAAAAGATTTTATAGGTTCAAATCAAGTATTTTTATCACAATTAATTCATCCAGAAGATCGACAACTTTTATCGAATACTATAGAGTTGGCTATACAAGAGAATCGACATTATCAGGTAGCTTATCGAATTACGACTAAGACTGGAAAAATTAAATGGGTTTGCGAACAGGGAATAGGGGTGTTTTCTGAGTTAGGAGAATTAATCGCTTTAGAAGGTTTGATTACAGATATTACTGATACTAAAAATGCTGAAGCTTCACTGAAACAATATCAGACTGAGTTGAGACAACAAAAGCAAAGATTAGAAACTGCTTTGCAAGAACTTGATCAGGTAGAGACTACTCTCAATAATACTGAAAAAATGTCTAGTTTGGGTCAGTTAGTAGCAGGTATTGCTCACGAAATTAATAATCCTGTAACTTCTGTTTATGGAAATATTGTTCATTTGAATCATTATGTTCAAGACATGATGAATTTGCTACATATTTATCAAGAATATTCTCCAAGTTTACCAGAACAAGTAGAAGAACAAATAGAGGATATAGATTTAGATTTTATGATGGAGGATTTGCCTAAGGTAATATCAGCAATGCAAATAGGAGCAGAAAGAATTCGTGAAATTGTCCGTTCTCTGCGTAGTTTTTCTCGCAAAGATGATGGTCAGAAAACTTTGATGAATATTCACGATGGGATTGATGGTACTTTGGTAATTCTGAAAAATCGTCTCAAATGCCGTGGAAAAAAACCAGAAATTAAGGTTTATAAAGAGTATGGGAAATTGCCTTTAGTAGAATGTTATGTGGGTATGATTAATCAGGTATTTATGAATTTAATTGGCAATGGAATTGATGCTTTGGAAGAGTCAATAGTTAGCAATAATTGGGATAGTAAGGTTCCCAATATTTGGATTAGAACAAGAGCTACATCAGAGCAAGTTCAAATTAGAATTATGGATAATGGTCTGGGGATGAATGAGGAAGTTAGGGAGCGTTTATTTGAGCGATTTTTTACTACTAAACCAGTTGATAAAGGTACTGGTTTGGGTTTATCTATTAGTTATAAAATTATTGTGGAAAAACATGGTGGAAAGTTAGAATGTATTTCAGCTCCTGGAGAGGGAGCAGAGTTTATAATTGAAATTCCGATTGAACAGCCATAAATAAGTCAAAATTCAAAAGTCAAAATTCAAAAGTTAGAAGTTAAAAGTTAAAAGTCAGAAGGCGCGAAGTTAGAAGTTAAAAATTAGAAGTATTTATTCTGAAGTTTATTCTTTGAGCTTTTTAATCCTAGCGACTAATATTTTAATAATTTATTCGGTTTCTTGTCTCAGGCATTTGAACTTTTCTAATGATACTATTTCAGCTTCTATTATAACTTCTAGCCAATATTCAGAAGTCAGAAGTCAGGAGTTTGAAGTTTGAAGTTTTTATGAAGTTATATATAAGTTCCTGACCTTAATACTTAATAATTGATTCGCTAAAGTTCTACTTACATTAGATTTTCCTTCTAACCAAGTATAAGCTTTGACTACTCTAACTGCAAACTTTTTTGTTCTTTCCTGAATTGAAATTTGTTGATTACTCAAGTTATTTTATAGCCTTAAAGCTTCTAACTTTATAGTAATTTTTTTCCTAAATTATATCTGAATTTACCTACTTCAAAAACCTTAAACTTACAACTGCATTAAACCTGCACCCTAAATACGACGATATATGTTTGATTTTGGTTGAATAAAAAGTCATGTGTAGGTACGAAAAACTCCCAATGATTACATACTACCATTAATTTTTTGCCGATGCAAGGGCAAACTCCTTTACTCGCCGATTTTTTTGGGTAGCTCCACAGAATGCAGCAAAAATCTCTAACTTAGAACTTTATCAAAACTTCTGACTTTATTTTGATGAGCGATCGCCACAGCACAACGGAGTTCTATTTCCTTATTTGCTAATAATCAAAAAGTTTCCAATAGTAGGGGCGGGTTCTCCTTTAATTTAATGGTATTAATCTTCAATTTTGTAAACCCGCCCCCTAAATATGACAATGTATATTTTTAGTTGAATAAAAAGTCATATGTATGTACGAGCAAAACCCAATAATTACATAGTACCATGATTTTGTTGCCTATGCAAGGGGAAATTCCTTTCGTCGCCGACTTTTTTTGGTAGCTCCACAGAATGAAACCTCTCCCCCGACCCCTCTCCTACGAGGAGAGGGGAGCAAGAATTTCTCCCCCTTCCCTACCCCCCCTTTCAAAGGGGGGGTAGGGAAGGGGGTTGGGGGGTTAGGTCATCATCATCCCTGCATCCGTGGCAAAATCCTGGTCTTGCCCTGACTTCTCCGCTCACACGGATTATGGCACGGATATACGGATTAATTCGTGGGAGGGTTGCCGACTTTTTTGGGAAGCTACACAGAATGCAGATTAATCATCCCTACATCCATCCCTGCATCTGTGGCAAAATGCCTGTCTTGCCATGACTTCCGCTCACAGGGATTATGGCACGGATATACGGATTAAGGGGACAAAGAGGAAAAGAATAAAGGGGAAGAGTTCTAGGAACGAGGGGCAGAAACGACCGATACAGGCGAGACAACACGAAAACCCCTACCGTTGGTAAGGCTGTCGGCATACTTAAAGAAACGCCTGGCACTCCGGCAATTCCTAGAATAGTTATTCCAGCAACCGCCACGGAGCAGTCTATACTTAGTATTTCCTCCAGTTTCCCAAGCACTTCCATCAGTAGGCGCACCTTGATAATTATCATGCCAAATATCCTGACACCATTCATAGACATTGCCGTGCATATCGTATAAACCAAAACTATTAGGTGCAAAAATTCCCACATATGTTGTTTCTTTTTGATATATTCCTTTCGGTGCATTAGCGTAAGGAAAATTTCCATCATAGTTAACTAACTCAGACGTTATAGTTTCGCCAAAATAAAATGGTGTTGTTGTTCCTGCTCTACAAGCATATTCCCACTGACTCTCACTAGGTAAACTATATTTTTTACCTGTTATTTCTGAGAGTTTCTGACAAAATTTTGTCGCGTCGTACCAATCTACTTTTTCTACAGGGCGGTTTGCACCTTTAAAACTAGAAGGATTATTTCCCATAACTGCTTCCCACTGTGCTTGAGTGACTGGATATTTTCCCATGAAAAATTCTGGCACATCTACATTATGTTGCAAACCTTCATTATCAGAGCTTTCTGCTTCTGTCTCTGGAGACCCCATGAGAAATCTAGCTGCGGGAATTTTTACCATTTCTAGGGAGACTCCATTACCGAGATTTTCTGTCATTACTTCTGCTTGACCTGGAAGGCGACTTATTATTTCTCCTCTACTATTAACTGTGACGGTAGTAAATGTCTGAATGGGAAATTCAGGTTGTGGTGGAGGGGGTGGTGCTGGAGTTGGTTGGGGAGGAGAAATATTTTCTGGAGGTGTTTCTGGAGTTGGTTGAGGAGGAGAAATATTTTCTGGAGGTCTTCTATTCCACAAGTCTTTAGTTAAAATTGCTGCGACAAACCCACTTCCTGCCAAACCTCCTAATATTAATATTTGTCTTCTGCTTTTATTAGGTTGGGGTGGAGGGTTTACTACTACTGTTTTTGTTTGACTAACTTTTGGTGCTGGTGTTGGTTGTGGTGTGGGTGGAGTTGTGAAACCTAAAGCTTCTAAGACTGCTGTAGCATTTTCATAACGCATTGGAAAATATTCATGTACCATCCTATCTAATATATTTGCCAGACGGTTACTTACTTGTGCTTCATTTCGCCAGATAACATTTCCTGTCTTGGAGTCTTTTTGTAAGTTGTGGAGATCTTTTCCTGTAAGTGCTTTTATTCCTACCATTCCCACTGCATAGATATCGCTACTCAGTTTTGGTTGACCGTTACTTTGTTCGCTTGGCATATATCCAGGTGTTCCGACTGCGATGGTTAAAGTTGTTTTTCCTGGTTGGTTAGCTGTGGTTAATACACTTATTTTTTTGACTGCTCCGAAGTCTATCAATACTATTTTGTTATCTGACTGACGGCGCATCAAATTTTGTGGTTTGATGTCTCGATGAATAATATTATTTTGGTGAGCTACTGCTAATGCTGATAATATTTCTTTGAGTAAGGCAATGGTATAAGACTCGCTTAATTTTTTTCCGGACGTAAGTTCTTTACTTACATCGTGCCCTTCTATATATTCTTGTACTAGGTAAAATTCTGTTCCTTCTTGGAAATGAGCAAATAATTTTGGTATTTGGTCTGAGTATTTGCCTAATTTGTATAAAGTTTCTGCTTCTCTCTCAAACCACTTTTGAGCAATTTTCAAAACTCCTGGGTCTGAACTTTTAGGTGATAGATGTTTAACTACGCATTTGGGTTTAGGTTTAACTGGTAAGTCTAAGTCTTCTGCTAAGTAGGTATCCCCGAATCCTCCAATTCCGAGAGTGTCAATAATTCTGTAGCGTTGTCTCAGGATTTTTCCAGACTGCATGATTTTTTGAGTTATCAGAATATACTGCCTAGCCTTGTTTCACAGTTTTCCTAGTTGTGTAATTTAATTTTGCTGTTAAGTTAGGGACTAGACAGTGCAAAGTTCTTGAAATAACTATTGCTAGCTAAGGCTTACTTGACACTCCACGGGATAAATCAGCGTGGATTCTGAAGGTTGTTAAAACAGGGGATAAATCCGCCTGTTTTAACTTCT
>NZ_JBNHEP010000235.1:0-25927 GCF_050015995.1 Dapis brunnea BLCC-M229
GGTCGTTTGCGCAGCATGACCTTAGGATGGGATGCCGAGGTCTCCTCGACATATCCAATCGACCAAATATCCAATCGACCAAAAAAGTGGTCGTTTGCGCAGCATGACCTCGGATGGGATGGCGAGGTTTCCCTCTAAATATAGAGCTGCTCCGAAGTCCGCCATATCCAATCGACCAAGAGAAGAAAAAAAATTCATTTTACCCAATCCTTCTATTACAGAAGAGGTAATTATTAATTATTAATTATTAATTATTGAATAGTACCTCTAGCTGAAGTCCTATGCTTGAAATACTGAAGTTGATTTTTATCATCACCTATCCAAGGGAAGGCTTTTTTGGTGATATAAATAATCTAAAGGCGTTAATCCCAAATAGTTTAGTCATTGGGAGGTTGATATTCCTATAGTTAATTTCTGGAAAAAAACAGTCGGTGCTAGCTGGAGTAATATTTACCGGATAATTAATAATTAAATAATTAAATAATTAAACAGTTTAGGTTAAAAGCCTCCCCTTTCAAGGGGAAAAAGCGGTCGTTTGCGGAGCATTCCGTCAGGATGGGATGGCGAGGAGACCTCGCCATATCCAATCTCCCCTTGAGAAATAAATTTTTTCGGCGTTGGTCAATCCTCTCCCTAAAAGGGAGAGGTAATTATCCATTATCCATTAATGAAAGCAGTTGTCATTACTAGCACGGAGATTCTCGCTCCTCTCAAATTTAGTTATAGCGCTACTTGAATCGGGAACAGGGAACAGGGAACAGGGAACAGGAGACTATCAAAGGATTTGAGGATTTATAAATGTCCTAACCTTAATGCGTAGCGCTATACAATAAAGAATGTAAGGGCGAATGGCCATTCTCCCTTACTTCTGACTTCAGCTATAACTCCCACTACTAAGATTAGATATGACCACAGGGGGAGTGAAATATCTATTTCTCATTACCTCTGGAGATGACTATGAAGCTGACCCTCTTCTCTTTGATAATGCTTATAATGCTTTTTCAGTTAACTTAGTCAATACTTCATTAGATCGTTCGACAAAATCTTTCATACCTTCAGCATCAAAACCCTTTTGTGCCATTAAAGCTAAATCGTAAACATGATGACAGATTTCTTTGGCTAATTCTGCTGAAGGAGACTCACCACTACCCTGAATAATACTACCTTGACTAATATTAGAAAGATTCTGAATTAGTGGATGAGCTGTATTAACTAACAAAACGTGGTCTTCGGGAAATTCTGTTTTTTCCTGCTGTAACATAGCAGTCATATCCCGTAACCTTCGCATTGCTTCTGGCAATAATACCATTGCTGGTGGAGTAGCTTTAGCATCTTCTGATTTTAATGCCTGAGCTTTAACATTTACCTTTGGTTTATTGAGCGCTTTTTCAAATAATTCTTTAATTTGTTCGCTGCGAGTTTTATTTGTAGTTGGGTCAACTATTTCTGATTGATTTTCTTTGTCAATTAATGTTTCATCTAGATCGGAATCTACTCTGGAAAATTTAACGTCTTGATATTCTCTTTCTAGGAAACTAATAAAGTGAGTATCGATGAAAGAATCAAGGAATAAAACTTCTAATCCTTGGTTTTTATGTAGCTCTACATAAGTTGCTTGGGAAGCAGGTTCGGTACAATAATAAACCCGATTTTCGTGACGTTCTTTATTACGTTCTAAATATTCTTTGAGAGTTGTGTAATAAAAACCTTGTTCGTCAGTATTTTTAGTTTCAGAAGTTTCTGGAGTTACTTCTTGCCAAACATCTTCTCCTTCTGCTTGTACTTCTACTGCTGGTTTAGCTTCAGTTTCAGTTGTTTCAACTTGATTTAGTTTAGCTGTGGTGCGGAAAATTATGATGTCTTCTACTTGCTTTTTAAACTTATCGTCATTCAGAGCACCAAACTTAACAAATGTACCTACATCTTGCCAACCGCTAATATATTTATCCCGTTCATCACGATAAAGTTCTTTGAGGCGATCGCCTACTTTTTTTGCTATATAATCAGCGATTCTTCTGACAGTTCGATTACTTAATAAGGAACTCCGAGAAACGTTTAGAGGAATATCTGTACTATCAATTACTCCTCGTAAAGGCATCAAGAATTTAGGAATAATTTCTTCACAATGGTCGGTGACAAATACTTGATTACAGAACAGTTTAATATTGCCTTGAGTAACATCTACATCTGGCTTTAATTTGGGAAAATAAAGAATGCCATTAACAATAAAAGGATAATCAGTATTGAGATGTACCCATAAGAGAGGCTCTTCTTGGAAAGGATAGAGATGACGATATAGTTCTAGGTAGTCTTCTTGAGTGACATTTTGAGTAGATTCTCGCCAGATTGCTTTATGTTTATTAACTACTTCCCCTTCAAATTTTATTGCTACTGGCATAAAATCACAGTAAGTTTTAATTAACTGTTGAATGCGAGTTGTTTCGAGATATTCTTTTTCATCATCTTGGAGAGTTAAGGTAATAGTTGTACCTCGTCCTGTACGAGTCGAATCTGATAGTTCAAATTCTGGAGAACCGTCACAACTCCAATGAACAGCTTCTGCTCCTTCTTGATAGGAAAGGGTATCAATTTCTACCTTTTTCGCAACCATGAAAGATGAGTAGAAACCCAAACCAAAGTGACCGATAATAGCGTCATTCTCGCTACCTTTATACTTTTCAATAAACTCTTCAGCACTGGAGAAAGCAACTTGATTAATGTATTTTTTTATTTCATCAACAGTCATCCCAATACCATTATCAGTAATGGAAAGAGTTTGATTATCTTTATCTATTTTGATTTCTATTTCTGGATTAGTAACATCACCACTATACTCTCCGGTTCGAGCCACCATTTTTAGTTTAGCAATGGCATCTACACCATTAGATACTAATTCCCTTAAGAAAATTTCATGGTCGGTATAAAGAGATTTTTTGATAATAGGGAATATATTTTCAGTATGGATACTGATTTTACCTTTTTCCAGTGTTGTACTCATAGTGTTTATCTATTTTATCTATGGGAATTAATTTGAGTCGAGCATTAAGCTACTTATCCAGGTTTGTTGTCTCTTAATAGATATAAAATTAGAGAAGTATTCTGGCCATTTACTGAAAAATTGGGGTATGCGCCTCCCCTTTCAAGGGGATGAAAAAAATCAACTTCAGTATTTCAAGGCTCTAGCTTTAGCTGCGAGGTACTGATAACTGATAACTGAAATGACCCCTAGACTCATTGCTCAATACTATTTAATAATTGTGATTTATGGAGTCTTTTTTTTAAACAGGGATTGCACCAAACATCTGATTCGGATTTCACTACCTAGGAATAAATAAGCAATTAACAATTACCTCTTCTTCAAAACAAGAGGATTTTTTTTATCATTAATAGAAAATCAAAGAAATAGACTGATAAATTATTATAGTTGATAACAATAGCATAAACAATTTTAAACATACAGAAAAGTGTTTAATATTAACTTACAAAAGTTTCCCAATTTATGATGTAAATATATCTATGGTTTTAGGGAATTAGGTATGGAGGCAAAAGATATTCCCGATTGTCATTATTTTTCTAAAACAGAGAGTAGAAATGGTTGATACAATCATCGAATATTATACTAAAGTTAATAATTCATTAACATTTAAAAAACTAACTAGTTTCCTCAATATTTCAGTATTATTACTGTAGCTGATAACAAGGGGAAGCTGTTATATTAAATTTATTCCTCACTTTAAGGATAAAATATGATGGAAAAAAATCAGTATGATTTTACTGTTGCAATTCGAGCATACAATGCAGCAGAGCGTTTACCTGATATAATAGATAAACTAAAAGTTCAAGAGGGAACGGCAGAAATAAACTGGGAAATTATTATAGTTGATAATAATAGTAAGGACAATACAGCTGAGATAATCGCTAATTATCAATTTAATTGGCAGGAAAAGTTTCCTATCAAATATTTCCTAGAACCTCAACAAGGAGCGTCAATTGCTAGAAAAACAGCAATGGAAAAAGCTGAAGGTTATTATGTGGGTTTCTTGGATGATGATAATTTACCTGCATCTGACTGGGTGGCTCAAGCTTATGCTTTTGGCAAATCACATCCTCAAGTTGGTGCTTATGGAGGACAAATTCATGGAGAATTTGAAGCTGAACCACCTAAGAATTTTAAAAAAATAGCTCCTTATTTGGCAATTATTGAACGAGGTAAAAAAGCTTTTTCCTATAACGAACATAAGAAAAAAGTTTTACCACCAGGAGCTGGTATGGTTATTTCAAAAAAAGCATGGCTAGAAAATGTTCCTAAAAATTTATTCCTTACAGGACCGGCTGGAAAATCTTTGGCACTTAAGGGAGAAGATATAGAAATTTTATCTCATATACAAAATGCAGGATGGGAAATTTGGTACAATCCAGAAATGCATATCTATCATCAGATACCTCATTGGAGATTTGAACGAAATTATTTAGTATCTCTGGTGACTGGTTCAGGATTACACAGAAATCATATTAGAATGATGAGACTTAAACTTTGGCAAAAACCTCTAGGATTTTTGGCTTATTTAGTTAATGATTTTCGTAAGGCTCTATTTTACTTGATTAAAAACTATAGTTTGCTAAAAACTGATACAGTTGCTGCTTGTGAAATGGCACTTTTATTAAGTATTTTAGTCAGTCCATTTTATCTATGGAAAGTGCAATTGTTGAGAAAAATATAAACTAATTCTCTAAATAGATAGTTGAGAGGATGAACTAATTAATGTTGGTATTGCTGAACCAAAGGATGAATCTTTGCATAAAAGGTTAATCCTGTCTTTTACTTCGTCTTTTTCTAAAGCTATAATTCATCCCACAAATATCCAACGCTTAACGTTTGACAACCTGATAGTTTTTACCATCACCAGACACCCTAGCCATTACAACCTTTCCAGTTATTGCTTTATTATTAAGAGTAATATCCAAATGCCGGATATTTCCCAACTGCATTACTACTTGTTCATTATCATAAAATTTTATCTTAACTAACCCATTTATAATCTGAAAATTAGTTACCAACTCCATTAACTGTTCAATAGTTTCATTACCTATTTTTCCATAGACCATACTTGCTAAATAGAATGATTTTTGGTTTTTATTCTCAAATCCTAGGGCAGGGACAACACTATACTGATATCTGAGATTATTCTCTGGTGTGTGAGGAGTTAATGGTTGAGCTGGATATTGCTTGTCATAACCATATAAATTACGAACAAAACTTATTTTGCCATCTTTGAATGCTACTTCTGCTCCTTCGGTTGAGATAATCTCTGGATATCCATCATTAAAACCTAATGGATATCCCCCTTCTTTAAACTTTAGGGATTTTCGAGTTTCAATTCGGTGGACATTAATCATAAAATCGTCTTTCACAAGAATTTGCGTATTTACCCAGCCTAGATTGCCGTAGATGCGGGAAATCAAATCGGTGGCCTTTGGGTTGACAATTGGTAATGGATATTTGGAAGCGGCAAAATTATCTTCACAATAGAGATGTTTAATTTGCGATCGCTGCACATATCTGTTACCTAGGGAAAAGGTAAGAGCATTGTCACACGGAGCGCTGTCTCTATCAGATTTGTTCCTAACAGGTCTAATGTCATAACTAAATAGGGAAGAGTAGGCAAAATTGGTGTATTTACTACTCATATTAGAATAATTATGATAGGACTTTTGATTAATTAACTGAACGTGACCTGTTTGTTGATCTCCAACTACCAAAAAACCCGCTGATTTAATAGAGATTGAAAAACTTTCCTTCTCAATAGCTCGGGGTTTTTCCTCTGTTTGCCAGAAAGGATGGGATTGAGGTAATAGGAGAATATTAAACGCTTTAGCCACCCAATAGGGAGAAGCAGCGCAAGAGTAACGTTCTAGTAATCTAGGAGAATGACGGAAATATCCAGGAGTTAATAGATAGTTGTCAGTTAGTATTTCTCTATTGAAAAAAAACTTTAATGACCCATTACAAATAGTTTTAATTTCACCCAACTCTTGCTCCAGACAATTAAGGTATAAACCCAAAGTTATTGGGGCAATATATGCAAATCGGTAGGTCGCCGACCTACCAAAACAAGGAACGTTACCTTCTCCAGAAAAGAAGTAGCGGAAGTTTTCCATATAAGTCCTCATTCTATTTATGTGTATCTCAGCCATTTCTGGGAAGCGATCGCCATCTAATATCACCCACATCAAAAAATAGTAATGAAATGCCCAAGCACTGTAATAGTCAATCTGATTAGTACGACCATCCCGATACCAGCCATTACCTAGATACATATTTTGGCAAGTCTTCAGGTTGACATAAATTTCTTTTCGGGAAAAAGGCATTCCCAATTTTTGCAAAACAGTATTTATGATTGTCCTAAATAAAAGCCAGTTATTTTTGGGAAGTTTTGCGTGGTTACATTGAAGAAGATAGTTAGCCACTTGCTGTTTTTCGGCAGCAGAATATTTATCCCAAATATGAGTTTGTGAGAGATACAACCCCCAAGCTAGGGAAGCACATTCCACAATATTTTGAGAACAGTTGTTGATTTTCCCCCAATACTCTGGATGATTAGGATTAGTTCCTGCTAAGATTCCTTCTCGGTAAAACTCGGCTATATCTATAGTTTGATTTCCAACAAAAATACTCTCTGTTTCACTTGTTTTTAGCCAAGGAGCAGCCATAATTAGAGACCTAGAAAAACCTTCAAATTCATCTGCCACCTGACCATGGACGCTTTGAGGGCCAGCAAGTTTGATTCTCGCCTTTCCAACTGAGGCGTGTGTTATAATCCCTTGGAGGAGGATAAAAACTGTTTCTTCCCAGTGTTTTCTGGTTAATCCGGTAATTGAAGCTGTTGTTTCGTCAAAAGGTGTAGTCCATTCTATTGTTTTCATTTTTGTTTTGAGGTTAGAGGCTATCTGTAAATAAAATATTAAATCTTTGTGGAGGGTGGATTTAGATGCAGCAGAGTCAAGTTAAACTAAATTAAATCTGAGCAACGAAAACTAACAAAAATTAATAGTTTTATACTGAAGGTTAATCTACTAAGGTGTACCCCCAGATATTATATCCCCAAGAAAATTACTATAGCAATTCTAAGTGATTTGATAAAAAAATTACTAATAAATTTTCGCACAGCACCACTAGCTGTGTAGTTTTATCTAAAATTTATCATTGAATTATACTGGCGAGCTAGAAGCTCGCACTGTTATTTATTAACTTTTTACTAATTCCAATTCCTCTTTTTTCCCAAATACTAAACCACCATCTACACAATCAATTACCACAATATCCCCACCAAGAAATTTATTCTCTAAAATCAAATTTGCTAGAGGATTTTCTAATTCTTTTTGAATTGCCCGCTTCAAAGGTCGCGCTCCATAAACAGGGTCATATCCAACTTCAGCAATGTGGTCTAATGTTGCAGCAGTTAATTTCAAACTAATTTTTTGTTCCCCTAATAATCGTTCAATTCTCTTCACTTGAATTTCCACAATTTGCCGTAATTCACTCTTCCTTAAAGTATGGAACAATATAATTTCATCCACCCTATTTAAAAATTCTGGGCGGAAATGTTTTCTTAATCCTCCCATGACTCGCTTATACATTTCCTCATATTTAGAATCATCCCCCGCTACATCCAAAATATATTCACTACCAATATTACTCGTCATAACAATCACAGTATTACTAAAATCAACGACCCTTCCTTGAGAATCAGTAATCCTACCATCATCCAATACCTGCAATAAAACATTAAATACATCTGGGTGTGCCTTCTCCACTTCATCAAACAAAACCACAGAATAAGGATGTCGCCTTACCGCTTCCGATAACTGACCCCCTTGGTCATAACCCACATATCCAGGGGGGGCACCCACCAACCGAGAAACGGCGTGTTTTTCCATATATTCTGACATATCAATTCGCACTAAAGCATCTTCTCGGTCAAACAGAAATCCTGCTAACGCCCGTGCCAACTCAGTTTTACCAACCCCAGTCGGACCTAAAAACATAAACGAACCAATAGGTCGTCCTGGGTCTTTCATTCCTGCTCTTGCCCTTCTAATAGCTGCTGCTACAGCAGATACAGCTTCAGACTGCCCAATTACTCTTTGATGTAAATGCTTTTCTAATTGGAGCAATTTTTGGCGTTCCGACTCCAATAAACGATTTACCGGAATACCTGTCCACTTAGCAACGATAGTGGCAATATCCGCATCAGTTACTTGTTCCCGGAGGAGGGAAGAACCTTGAGCTTGGACCTTTAATAATTCTGCCTCTTTTGCTTCGCGATCGCGATGTACAGTTTCTAGTTGGCCATATTTTAACTGAGCTGCGGTATTCAGATCGTAAGCTCGTTCTGCTTGTTCTATTTGTACTTTTATTTTATCTTCTTCTGCTTTGAGAGAGTTAATGGTATTTAACAACTCTTTTTCCCCAGACCATTTAGAGGAAAATTTTTCCTGTTTTTTCTTCAAGGAGTTAATTTCATTAGTAATGCGTTGTAAAGCTGGAGATACTTTTACAGGTGAATTAACTTCAGCATTTTTATTTTTATTAGTACCTTGCAACTCTCCTTCAATAGAAAGTTTTTCCATCTCCAACTGCATTATCCGTCGGTCAATAGCTTCTAACTCCACTGGTTTAGAAGTAATTTCCATTTTTAATTGAGCAGCAGCTTCATCTACCAAGTCGATCGCCTTATCTGGCAAAAAGCGGTCTGAAATATAACGGTTGGATAAAGTAGCAGCAGCAACCAAAGCAGCATCAGTAATTTTTACACCGTGGTGAGTTTCGTAACGGTCTTTCAACCCCCGCAAAATAGAAATAGTATCCTCAACACTAGGTTGACCAACCTCTACTTTTTGAAACCGACGTTCCAAAGCAGCATCCTTTTCTATATGTTTGCGATATTCATCAATAGTCGTAGCTCCGATGCAACGAAGTTCCCCACGAGCAAGCATTGGTTTGAGCAAATTTCCCGCATCTACCCCCGAACCTGTACCTCCGCTCGAACCTGCACCAACAACTGTATGTAATTCGTCAATAAATAAAATAATTTGACCGTCCGAGTGGGTAACTTCCCGCAAAACCGATCTGAGACGTTCTTCAAATTCCCCTCTAAACTTTGCCCCCGCAATGAGACTACCCATGTCAAGACTAATAAGTTGACGTTCCTTAAGAGACTCTGGCACATCCCCATTAACAATACGTTGAGCTAGACCTTCGGCGATCGCCGTTTTTCCCACCCCCGGTTCCCCAATAAGCACAGGATTATTTTTTGTCCGACGAGATAGACAACTAACCACTCGGCGAATTTCTTCATCTCTGCCAATAACCGGGTCAAGTTTACCTGCTTTAGCTAACTCTGTCAGGTCGCGCCCATATTTTTCCAAAGCATCATAAGTCGCCTCTGGGTTTTGGTCTTCGACTTTCCTGCTACCTCGAACTGCTTTAATAGTTGCCTCTAGTTCTTCAAATTCAACTTGTGGAGTAGTTTGGGGGCGTTCAAAACCAGGCCGAGTTGGTAGTTGGGGAGTACCACCACCAATAAGTTTATTACCCAGACGTTTATCTTGGTGAAAGGCAAGTAGAAGGTGTTCAACAGCAATAAATTTATCTTCCCATTTTTCTCTAGCTTCATCAGCGAGGTCTAGAAAAATTTCCAGACCTTGCCCTAGGTAGAGATGTTCTATACTACCAACTTTTGGTTGGCGTTTAGCAAAGGAGTCTATTTGTTGCAGCAGGCGTTCTGCTTCTATACCAGCACGGTTTAATATTTTATTAGCTGTGCCTTGTTGTTCCAGGAGAGCAATAATTAGGTGTTCTACTTCTAGTTGTTGGTTTTGGTAGCGTTTAGCAACATCTTGGGATTTTACTATAGCATCCCAGGCTTGTTCTGTAAATTTGCTTGGGTCAGTTGGCTGCATTTGAACTATTTTAAATTTTTTCCTGTGAGATTTTTTCTGGTACAGCACTTACGGATTTTTGACCGATAAACTCTACATATAGTGTGGCACTATAGTTTTAACTTAATAGATATAGAGTTTTTGCATAAGTCCTGTGATAATTAAATAAAATTATGGCTATATGGTAGGTGGGTTTAACCTTGCTGGAGCTTACTTGCCTAGTATTTCCTAGGGAAAGGAAGAAGGAAGATCTATTTTGGATTTCACTCCAAACTGTTTTATTTTTATCCTTTCAATAATTGTATGATTTTGCCAAATTATGACAGAAGTTAATAGATTTTAGCTTTATATTTGTCAAGCTAAAATCTTTGCTACAAATCAAGCTTCTCTGAGTTTTTCAGATTAAAGAAAGATAGGTAAAAACAGCATTTAGCTTTGAGCTGATTACTAATTATTTATTATCAAAATAATTGTGTTATTTACCCCTCCTTTTAGGGCGAAATGTTTTTGTAGGGTTACTCTAGTCTCCCTGACAAAAACTACTTCTGACTTCCCCTCCTGGGAGGGGTTAGGGGTGGGTTGACTTCTGACTTCCTTAACTTCTTCTCTCCTCCCTCTTCCCTACTTTTTAATTAGTGCTAGTTACAACTTCTTTTTCTGAGCTGCTACTACGACTACTCAACTCAATTAGCTCTACTTTATATCCATTTGGGTCTTCCACAAAGGCAATAACTGTGGAGCCATGTTTCATTGGCCCCGGTTCACGGGTAATTTTGCCTCCTTGTGCTCTGATTTGTGCACAAGTGCCATAAATATCATCAACTCCCAAAGCAATATGGCCATAAGCGTCGCCCAAATCGTATTTATCGGTACCCCAGTTATAGGTCAGTTCTAATACTGTATGGTCTGACTCATCACCATAACCAACGAAGGCCAGAGTAAATTCGCCACCTGGATAGTCTTTTTGGCGTAGTAGTTTCATGCCGAGGACATCGCAGTAGAATTTGAGGGATTCTTCTAAGTTGTTGACTCGCAGCATGGTGTGTAATAGTCGCATGGTCTACTCCTTATTCCTTGACTATATCTATACTCTTTAATTTTGAGGCAATTTGGTCAATATGGGGAGTAGATATTGTCCTACTTAATACCAATTTCATAAAATATTGCAGACCCTGATGGAGCAGGGAACGGGGAATAGTTCATTAATGGATAATGGATAATTACCTCTCCCTAAAACGGATTGGAAAGAGGAAAAAAGGTTTTAATTGTAGAATATCTGCGATATATAAACTGTTGGATGGAATTACATCAACAACTAATTAGGGCTTACTGAATAATCATAAAAGCATTGACATATAAAGGTTTTAGCCTTTTTCATCTGAAAAAGTACCAGCTTTTCGCACTTATAAAGCTCAAAAAGTTAGTATTTTCGGCAGACAACGGCAGAAAAACCAATGGAAAATGCTGACTTCTACCTCCTCTATAATTCTCGTTCCTCTAATAATTACCTCTCCTTAAAATGGATAGGATTGAGTAAAATGATTTTTTTTCTTTTTTCTCCTTAAAAGGAGAGGCTTTAGACCTTAATTATTCAGTAATATTAATTCCCAAAAATAACGTCAGACCTTCCTCAAGACTTCAGTTCCCTACTCCCGACTCCCTACTTTCCAGAAAATGTAGTAAGACTTTTGAGTTGAGATTTGGTATAACGTCTTTTTTTTTAGCTTAGTCTACTTACTTTGGCTTTTTTCCCTCTAGAGTCTAATTTTCTATTGTTGCCAGATTAACTTTATTGGCATTTTATATTTTTTTTGTTTCAGCGATCGCTTTGTTTAAATCTATTCAAATATTAAGTTAATTAATTTTACTATTTCAATCAATTGCTATTTCACCACACTTAGCAATTAGTAAAATAGCAATCAATATTTTTCATATAAGTAGTTTTATTTCAAAAATTTTTGTGACTGAGTTTTTCTAATCGAGACTTTTCTTTAGCTAAAGCATTATCAATTGTTTTGATTCCTTCTAATGAGATTAATGACCTACATTGTTTGACTAAATTCTCCCATTTTAATAAAGTTTGAATTGAATTAGAATCTTCAATCTTTTTGACATAAAACTGTGCCCAAAATTTAGGTACATACTTTTGCTTTCTAGTTTTTATTCGCTTGCGCCATTTAGCAAAATCAGCTTTTATTGGTTGCTCTACTCCTAAAATTGGTGGCATATCAGCATAACTGACAAATCTACTTTTGCTCTTTCCTACAACATGAATCACATATTTCCAACAGCTTATTTTGTAGATATTATCTGATTTAATTCCTAAATGAAATGCCAAGGCATCTCTAGTTACAAATCTCTTTAATGGATGAGTAACAGTAGACTTATTTTCTATAGACTTTTTCATAAAATATATCTTAAGGTTAAATATATTATTGTGGCCGAAATTGTTGATTTATTTGTTTATAGTTCTATATTAAATAATACTTGGCTATTTTGTCAACATACAAAAGTAAGCTAATTTTTTTCTCTAAAAAATCAATAATAAGTCCCTATAAAGGAATAGACTGTGGACAGTATAGAAACTAAGTAAAAGATTTTATGATCCGAGATATAGTGCTACCTACAAGTCAAAAGTCAAAAGTCATCTCTGACTGAGTTTTTCCTAATGGGACTTACACAAAATAGAAAGAGAAAACAGGCTTAAATATATACGGGCAGAGGCTTTTACCTCAAAAAGGTATAAATCCTGAATCAGCACGGGTTCTAGCCATTTTCAGGGCATCGACGTAATTCCCTTGTCTAGACTGACTTTGACGCATTTTTTCTCTCAGAAAATGTCTAAGTAGGGTTTGCTGAAAAAGTATGCATGGTAAGGCTAGGAGTCAGGATAAATGAGAATTATAGAGGAGATAGGAGGAAGAAGGCTCTCATCTTCCTTTCAAACTTTTGTAGTAAGGCAAGGATAGCAATTAGATAAGACGTATTAGTTTGAATTACAGCAAAGACTTAGACCAAAAAAACTGTTGGTGGAGGTTTTTTCCTACAAGGTCTAACTGTCGATGTAAAATTTTGTCAAAAATCAGAATATTTTTGGGGAAAATGTAAAAATAGATACAGAAATAAAAATAATTTTTCCCAAAAAGTAAATTGACAATGGGGTCTAAGGATATGAAACTAAATAATGACTATCCAAATAATCGACAAGACCTTCCTACTATTAATATGATGGTCGGGGAAGAGGTGGAGAAATATAGAGGACAAAATAGAGGCCAAGGATGGGATTATCCTTATCCTAGACATATTCCCATACATGGGCATCCTCCTAAAAAGATGTTTTGTACTGTAAACTATCCCTTAGCTAAAGAGAAGCAAACTGTTGCTTTTCTTCAAGCAAAAAACAATTTAGCTCAGGTTCACAAAATAAATTTATGTGATATTTTGGAACGGCGATGTTTAATAGCTAAGGCGAGAGGAGACGAAAAGTTATTGTCTTTGTTAAAAGATGAATGGCAGTATATGTGTTGTGGATAGAGCAAGAGTATTGCAGAAATTATCTGCAAATAATCTTAAATACCATCTCCAGCATGATAGGAACTACGAACTAAAGGGCCAGAACGAACATGAGAAAAGCCCATTTGTTTAGCGATCGCTCCAAGCTGGTCAAACTCTTCTGGGGTCCAATATTTTTGCACGGGCAAATGTGCTAGGGAAGGTCGCATATACTGGCCTAAAGTTATGCGATCGCATCCTACTCTTCTCAAATCTGCCATTGCTTCTACTACTTCAGTTTTTGCTTCTCCATGTCCCAACATTAACCCAGACTTAGTGGGAATATTAGGGTTAAACTCCTTAACAATTCGCAATACATCAAGCGATCGCTCATACTTTGCCCCACGACGGACAGGACCTTGCAAACGCCGTACTGTTTCAATATTATGGTTATAACAAGCAGGTTCAGCATTCACAACTACCTCTATCCGTCTTCTTTGTCTTTCAGTTAAAGAAACAGACAACTTATCAACACCCACTCCATTCTGACCACCCCAAAAATCAGCAGTCAAGACCTCTATTTTCGCCTCTGGGTTCCGCTTTCTAATAGCCGTCATTGTTGCTACAAACCAACTAGCACCACCATCTGGCAAATCATCCCTAGCTACAGAAGTCAGTACCACATATTCCAAACCCAACAATTCCACAGCTTCAGCTACTTTTTCCGGTTCTTTGGGGTCTAAGGGAATTGGAGCGTGACCCTTATCCACTTGACAAAATGCACAAGACCTTGTACAAGTAGGACCCATCAACAAAAAAGTAGCTGTCTTTTGAGCATAACATTCACCTCGATTAGGACAGCGACCTTCCTCACAGATTGTATGGAGCTGACGCTGCTTGATAATTTTCTGTACAGTAGAAATCTCACTAGCTTTGCCCAAAGAGGGACGTAGCCACTTTGGCATACTCTGAATTTGGGCTTTCATATCTACTTGATTGACCATTTTTTTGTAGCCTTGACATTTTTCCAACGTTGCGCAATTACGACAGTGGGGGATTCCTAAGTCTCACGACTTAGGTTTTCTGCTTCTGGGGTACCTGCCTCCAAGGCCATTCTTTCTTTCCGGTCTTGCGGTGGCTCTACAGTACGTCGCCAATCAAACCACTCCCCTAGTCACTGCTAGCGCAGAAGCCTGATGGATAGTAACACATTATTGTGAGAAGCGCAACATTGATTTGTCACCCCGTGAGTAACGGTCTACTGAAATATAGTGCATCTCTTCGAGAGAGGTTATCATAAAAAATTAAAAATAATATAGCAGTCGCCAGAGCGGTTAGGACATTCTCGCTCCTCTCAAATATATTCACAGCAAGAATTTAACTTCTGACTTCTGACTTCTGACTTCTGACTTCAGCTATAACTTTGTGGTTTTCTATATCAAGAACAGGTGAATATTAAAGCCAAGATTTAGCTATACTTATGGCTGACTATAAGAATATAGATAAGATTAATTTGAAAACACCAACTCATCACTGGAGGTGCTAGTCGTGGCAGGACACAAAATTTTAGTTATTGATGATAGTAAAGTCATTAGAGTAAGAGTCCAAGAAATGCTTCCTCAAGGAAACTTTACTGTTATAGAAGCAAAGGACGGCCAAGAGGGATTGAAATTTATTGTTAAGGAACGCCCTAACCTGATTATGTTAGATTTTCTATTACCAAAAGTTACTGGTTGGGAGGTATTTCAAAAAATTCAATCCGACTCTAAACTAAAAAAAATTCCCTTAGTTCTCATGTCAGGTCGTAAGGAAGAGGTAACAGATAAAATTCCTGAACCTTTCAATAAACATTATTTTGCTTTTTTAGAAAAACCTTTTGAGAAAAAAGAATTAACTGCAGCTATTAAGTCTGCCTTTGATTTGGCCAAAAGACGTCCTCCTGAGCAAGTCGATGCTGGTTCGGGGGGTAGTTCTGAAGACATTCAGGCGTTACAAGCTCAAGTTAAGAAAATGCAAGCTGAAATTGTAGCATTGAAAAAACAAATGACTCAACTTGTGACTATTGTCAAACAAAAGTTGAAGTAGTGAAATTAGACATTAAGTATTGCTTCTTGATTACTCTAATATTTTTTCCCTCAGGAATATTTATACATTTTGGGCATTGGCATTATTTATCTTGACATACTCCCAATTGGGATGGTTGGGAGACAAAACCCCCTGCTAGATAAAATGTCTGGCAAATTAACCATCATAGTAGAGACTTTGTATGCAAGGTTTCTAATCCATTTCTTTGTAACAATGCCTTAAATAATTTTCTATCAAATCTTCCAATCACTGGCGCAGATCCCTGCTATTTATTAAGTGGAGTTTCAATACTCAGAAGTCTGGTTTATTTGTAAATCAATCAAATATTTATGGTATGTTCCGACCTAACCCGACTTCTCTACCTCAGCTATATTTTATTAAGTCCAGCTCGATCAAGAAATCATATAAGAGTTGGGGATAAGAGATTTATGATGGTTGTTCAAGCTGAAATGATATGAATATTCTCACTCAAATAGGTAGAATTTATAGCGCTTTTCATTAACGTAGAATACGAAGATTTTGGCTTAAAGGCACTTATGCTGAGGGCAGAAAGAAGCGGTGCGATGCCGCGGGGTGCGACAGCTCGCTTTTGGAACGCGCACCAAGAGAGGCAGAAGTTTTGTAGTCAACATTTTGGAAAACCGCTATATATAAGTTCAATGAAATTGATGTTACAGTAATTGTTCAACCATTCTACGGAACTTACCCAAAATCATATTTGAGCTTTGGAGTCTAGCTTCCTGCTTCCCTGACAACCACTGACCAGAGTCTGTAACTTATTCTCAACAGCAAGCTTAACATCGGTGAGAACTACACCTACTAATACACATACTTTTCGTGCGTTCACAGCAGCATTAATTGTTTTTTGCTGATTATTAACTTTTAATCTGCAATTAGATTAATTTCATTTTAATTGGTCATCTACCTCCAATAAATCTATGACATTGATTAGATCATAAGACAAAGAATGTACAATTGTCTACAATATTGTTCAATTATTAGCCCTGCTCATTCTCCTGAGTAAAAGAAAAATAAATTATGGTAATAGATTCAGAATTTCTCGCTCAACTCAAAACTTCTACCCCTCGACTACTGAATTTACTCGCAGGTTTTTCTCAAATTGAAGTCTTAGTAGTGGGAGATTTAACCCTGGATGAATTTATGACTGGTCAAGTTGAGCGTATTTCTCGTGAAGCACCAGTATTAATTCTGCGTCACGAAACTACAGATAGAGTACCTGGGGGTGGAGCTAATGCGGTTTATAATTTTGCTAAGTTGGGCGCTAAAGTTAAGGTTGTTGGTTTGTTAGGAAAAGACGATCAAGGTATTGCACTGCGTCATATTTTTGAAACTGCTGGAGTTGATACTACTGGAATTTTAGTTGACTCTAACCGCCCCACAGTGACTAAAACTAGAATCTCAGGTCATGCTCGTCAGTCTGTAACTCAACAAATTGTTAGGGTAGATCGAAAATCTGATGATTTGCCAGAAGTTGATTTGCAACTGCAACTGGCGGAGTGTATTCAGCGACAAGTTGGTACAGTAGATGCAGTAGTTTGTTCAGACTATGGAGATGGTGTTCTCACAGCACCAGTTATAGAAGCAGCTATATCTCATTCTCAAAGAACTATTGTAGATACTCAGAAAGATTTACAACGTTACAAGGGTGCAACTCTATTTACTCCTAATCTTCCTGAAGCGGAGAAAGCTGTGGGATATGCAATTACTAATTTTGATACTCTTTATCAAGCAGGGTGTGACTTGTTGCACTTAACAGATGCAGAGCAAATTTTAATTACTCGTGGTGAAGAAGGAATGAGTTTGTTTGACCGCATAAATAGTTCAAGTGCTAGTTTAAATGCACCCTCACCTTCTTTTACTATTTCTGGTACTGATGATGCTGCCATTTATTGTTGGCATATTCCTGCTTTTAACCGGACTGATGTTTTTGATGTTACTGGTGCTGGTGATACAGTTGTAGCTGCTTTGACTTTAGCTTTGGGTGCTGGTGCTTCTACTTGGGAAGCTGTAGTTTTGGGGAATTTGGCTGCTAGTCTGGTGGTGCGTAAGTTTGGAACAGCAACTACAACAGTGGATGAACTTACGAAGGCTTTGCAAACATTGCTTAGTTAGGTATAGTGCTACGGGTAAGGCAAAATGCAAAAGTCATATCACCAAAGAGTTTTAGGTGCGGAGGCTGTGGGTTTAATGTTGCCTACCAAAAAAGGATTTAGGAGTGTTAAACACCGCGTTGGCGTAGTGCCATATTATAGTATTTATTTTGGGTAAGAGTAGCGATCGCTTATAGCACTTTTTATACCAATTTGAAAAAAGAATGTTACGAATAATCAGGAGAGTTAAAATACTTTACATCAGGTGTCCCTCTGACTAAAAAGAGGTATTCAAGCTAAGAAATTATACTTAATCTATTTATTCTGACTCCTGACTCCTGAATTCTGACTCCTAAGCAGTCATCTAACTATTTGTAGCAAACATTTATCAAATTGGTATTACAGGGGTTTTAATTTGTAGGGGCGATTCGCGAATCGCCCCTACAGGGTTTGAGTTGTGACGATGTGGTTCATCAATCTGAAAAGCGCTATATGATTAGTAGAGTATAAATAGTAGAGTATAAAATCCTTTGGAGTCGGGAGTCAAGATTCAGAAAATGCTTTCGGGTTGGTTGACCAACTATTGCTCCGTAGTCCCTTTTATAGCGCTACGCATTAAGGTTAGGACATTTATAAATCCTCAAATCCTTTGATAGTCTCCTGTTCCCAGTTAAGTGTTCCCTATTCCCGATTCAAGTAGCGCTATAAAAGCCTACATTTCAAGAGTTGTGCCCACAATTGGTTGAGGTGAATGAGAAAGTTTTAGGTGGAGCGGTTGTAGGTATGAGGTTAACTTTTTACACCTATAACCTACAACCTCCTTCTTCAAAACTAAAACTATAGGATTACCAATGGATAATTGATAATTAATCAATTCGACTTTATTGCCTTATATTTCAAGAGAAAAAAAGAAATTGTGATTTCCTTATCTTAAATCCTCTCGGTTTTAACCAGAGGTAATTATCCATTATCAATTAATAGACATCTGGTGAAAATTCAAAATCAAATCAATTCTCATCCATAAATTATCTATTCTTTCTTCCTGTTCCCAGTTAAGTGTTCCCTGTTCCCTCTTTTCCGGAGATGTCTAATGAACTCAGCTCTTAAGCTTGTTCTTTTCGTTTAACAACTAATCCTAACCCACCAATAGCTAGAATACCAAGAATAGTTCCAGGTTCAGGAACTGCAGTTGCAGTCTCAGTAATAATAGTCGCTGTAGAATCTTGATAAGTATAACCTCCTGCTCGTCCCAATTCACCTATAAAAGTGATTTCTGAGGCATTTCTCTCTAGAGTGTATCTGGGAGCATCAAAAGCAATACCAAAATCAACTGATAAATCCCAATCTGAGGGAGAAGAAAGGTCAAAACTGATATTAGGTATTAAAGCAGGACCTAAACCTCCGCCCAAAGTTGAATCAGGGTTGAAATCTAAGTCCAATTCATCAACGCTAATTTGCCAATCTTCTAGAGTTCCATCATCTGAGAAAAGGACAAAACCTGAATAGTCGCTGTTTTCAGGAGATAAATTTGTCAGGAAAGGACTAACTTGAGTTCGGCTAAAATTTCCTTCAAATTCTTGTCTGATTAACTGAGCATTAGCTGCAGGTGAAAAAGCTAAGCCTACAACAGACATTCCTAGAGCCACTCCAATAGGTAGCTTTTGTAATAAAGTTTTAATCACGGTTTATACAATCTTCATTTATTAGGTTTTCTTTAAAAAAGATTATAGCACTACGCGCTAGGGAATAGGGAACAGCAGACTATCAAAAGATTTCAGGATTTATAAATGTCCTAACCTTAATGCGTAGAGCTATAGTTAAGATTCTTCAACTTTGCAACAAATATATAATTTTGATGTAAAATATAAGATTTAATTATTTAAACGACGTATATTTAACTCAAAGTAGTTCTTTATCTGAGTTATAAACTAAGAATTAAAAATGAATTATTTTCCTGAAGAACTCTATAATAACCTACCTTGTGGATATCATTTACTAGATAAAAATGGTGTCTTTATTGGCATTAACAATGCCGAAATCCAGATGTTGGGATACAGCCGAGAAGAAGTTTTAGGGCGGAAATTTTCTGACTTTATTACTTCTGAAAGCTTACCAATATTTCAGAATAATTTCCCGATTTTGAAACAGGGAGGTTGGGTTAACGATCTTGAATTTCAAATGCGCTGTAAAGATAGCTCCATTCTACCCATCAGTTTGAGTGCAACAGCTATTAAAGACGAAGCAGGGAACTACCTAATGAGTCAGTCAGTAGTTATTAATATTAGTAAACGTAAACAAGCGGAATTAACCTTAAGTGAGTCAGAAGCAAAATATCGTAAGCTGTTCAATTCAATTGACCAAGGAGTGATTTTCTGCGACGTGATTTTCGACAACAATGACCACCTTGTTAACATTCTTTATGTAGAGGCAAATACTACTGCTAGGAAAATGAATGGCCAACAATTCCCTGCTCAATGGACGAGTGATATTATTCCAGATTTTGAACATGATTGGTTTGAAGTCTTTGCTGATGTAGCTCTCACTGGTGAAGCAGTTCGCATGGAATTACCCGATAGAGACATTAACACCTGGTACGAATTCTACATCTTTAGACCAGACCACGATCGCAAAAAAAGAGTAGCGTTGATTTACAAAGATATCACGGAACGCAAGCAAGTAGAACAAGAACGGGAGCGCTTTCTCGCAATTGGTTTGGATTTACAAGTGATAGTAGGTAATAAAGGATATTTCTATTGGGTTAGCCCAACTTGTGAGCAAATACTCGGCTGGACAGCGGAGGAAATGATATCTTGCCCATGGACTGAGTTTATTCACCCTGAAGATCTCAAGGCAACTATCACAGAAGCAGCAGATTTGTTTGCTGGCAAGATAACTCTCGACTTTGAAAACCGCTATCGACACAAAAATGGTTTCTACCGCTGGTTGTTGTGGAGAGCATCCCCATATCCTGAAGAGCAGATATTATATGGTACTGCTGTTGATATTACTGAACGCAAACAAGCAGAATTAAGACTTCAGCAGCAAATAGCAAGACAGCATCTGATCGCTGAAATCACTGAAGCAATGTACCAAAGCTTTGATATTGAGAAAATATTACAATTTGCTGTTGAGGGGGTGCGACAGTTACTACAAACTGAACGGGTGATTATCTTTCGCTTTTACCCAGACTGGTCAGGTATAGTAGTTGCTGAATCGGTTGTTTCTGGTTGGACTTCTATTTTGAAGTCAAGGATTAGCGATCCCTGTTTTACGGAAGATTATGTAGAACCCTATCGCCAGGGTCGAGTATATATGAATAGCGATTTTATTGGTTCTGATGTGGAGTCATGCTACAAAGAACTAATGGCGAACTTCCAGGTAAGAGCGACTTTAGTGGTGCCTATATTAGAAAGAGAAAATTTGTGGGGTTTAGCGATCGCTCATCATTGCTCCGCTCCTCGACAATGGCAAACTGAAGAAGTTGAACTACTGCAACAATTAGCAACCCAGTTGGGGATTGCTATTCAAAAGTCAGAACTATATCAAAAAAATGCCGAACAAGCAGCTTTAATCGATATTGCTAGTGATGCGATCTTTGTTCGCGATTTGTCGCACAGAATAAAATTCTGGAGTCAGGGAGCAGAACGCTTGTATGGTTGGAAAGAAGAAGAGGTTATCAATCAAGTAGTCCAGGAGTTATTTCATGGAGAATCCTTAGCTCAACTGGAGACTGCTCTGAAGATTACGCTTGAGGAAGGTAATTGGAATGGAGAACTCAAACAACTTACTAAAAAGAGTCAGGAAATCATTGTAGAAAGTCGCTGGACATTAATGCGCGACCAACAGGGTAATCCCCAATCAATTCTGATGGTCAATACCGATATTACTGAGAAAAAACAATTAAGCCAGCAACTACTACACGCTCAACGTCTAGAAAACATAGGAACTTTAGCGGGGGGAATTGCCCACGACCTCAATAATATTTTGACTCCTATTTTGGGCTTCGCTCAACTTTTGCCGTTAAAGATTCCCAATCTAGATGAATCAAGTTTGAAACTGCTGAACATCATTAGAAACAATGCCCAACGTGGTGCTGATATTATCAAGCAAGTCTTGCTGTTCTCGCGGGAAATCGAATCGCAATGGGAATTGGTAAACTTAGCTCAAGTGTTAGAGGAAGTTGTAAACTTGATGAGAAGAACTTTTCCCAAATTGATTATTATTGAAAATTATATTTCACCTAACTTGTGGCTGGTTCAGGGAGATTCTACTCAACTACATCAGGTATTAATGAACCTGTGCGTCAATGCCCGAGATGCTATGCCTAATGGTGGCAAGTTAGTCATCTCTGCTGAAAATATTAGTTTAGATCGGCAATATTCTTCTACAAGTTTAAATATAGAAGTTGGAAATTATATTTTGATTACCCTAACTGATACCGGAAGAGGTATTCCTCCAGAGATAATCGACCGAATATTCGATCCTTTTTTTACCACTAAAGAACCAGGTCAGGGGACAGGATTAGGTTTGTCTACGGTTCTAGGTATTGTCAAAAATCATGATGGTAACATTCAGGTTGAGAGCGATCGCCGTTCTGGTACTCAATTTAAGATTTATCTACCTGCATCAGTAGAAATAGAAGCAACTGAAACTACAACTGTGCATACTGTAAGTTGTGGTCAAGGAGAATTGATTTTAGTTGTTGATGATGAAACTCCAATTAGAGAAATTACCAAAGCTACTTTAGAAAGTCACAACTACCGAGTTATGACCGCTAATGATGGTATTGACGCGATCGCTGTTTATGCCCAACATATCCAGGAGATTGAGGTAGTATTGATGGATATAATCATGCCCGAAATGGATGGTTTCACTGCCATGCGTGCCTTGAAAAAAATTAATCCCAATGTCAAGCTAATTGCTACCAGTGGACTAGCGACACAAGAGAAGATTTCTGCAGCCCAATTAATTGGGGCCAAATCTTTTCTGCCCAAACCCTACACAGCAGAAAAGTTATTGTTGAATTTAAATGAAGTTATCCCCGACGATTAAGCAATTGAAAAGTTTTGCCTTTACTGTTAGAAAAAATATTTATTAAATTAAGCGTATATTGTCAGATTATCTGATATTTGAACTAAAATATCCTGGAATTAAAATGAGAATTGTAAATATCAAATCTGGTAGTATTTCTATTCTAAAACATTCTCAAAAGCGGGTTTGTATGGACTGATTTTGGTATTGTAGGATATCTCATATTTTCCCCAGTTTATTATACCATCTAAAAAAATACCATCTAAAAAAAATAATTTTATGAATAATAAGGGGAATTTAAATACTTTACATAATAGGCGTTGCTGAATAAATGTATGATTTCACAGTCGGACCGAGTCAGGAGCCGCGTAGGTAGAAAAGAGTTTTTCGGTGACTTTAGAGGAAGAAATAGGTATAATTTGCACTCTTGTTTTGGCTGAAAATTTACCACTACTTGAATTTCATACCTTACTTCAGCAACGCCTTTTCTTAAAGTTAGGATATTTGGCACGCCTACTAAAAAAGTTAGTGAAAGCAGTTTGTAGATGTCTCAAACCTTGCTGTAATGGAACACTACTTACTTCTGTGAGAAAAATTAGATCATCCTGCTTTTTCCAAGAGGTAAGCATAGCAGAAGTTTGCTTATATCCTACTCGCTCTTTACTCTCATACCAGGCTTGAGTTCTAGCTGCTAAAGCTTTGTTGTAGATTAAACGGACACAGTCTATTGTCCTCCGCAACAGATTTTCCTGTTCTGGAGTTGGGTAAAACCTAAATTTGTAGGCTTTTTCAGGCATCGACTACTTACCAAAAACTTTTCACAGCTTAACACATTGTGTGTGAAACCGCAAGATTGATTGGTTTTCTCATACGACGCTCCCGTGACCGGAGAGCGCGGGTCTTCAACCAACGTTGAGATCAAAAAACTTTATCCTCTTCATACCTTCAAACTTTCTCATCTTCGCTCCTGACTCCTGACTTTTATAACTGTTTAACCGGACATGGTATAACTTTATAATCTAATATCATCAGGACTTATACTATTAGACATCTGGTGATAATAAAAAATCAAATCAATTATCGCACATAAATAATCAATTCTTTCCCCCTACTCTGTACGGACGTTGCATGCAACGTCCCTACCTACTCCCTCTTTTCCGGAGAGGTCTATTGAGGGTTTGGTGAAAAAGTATTTTGGTAGAAGGTAGGACTCAGGAGGACCGAGTCAGGAGTCAGGAGAATTACCGAATAATTAAGATTTAAAGCCTCTCCTTTAAAGGAGAAAATTGATAACTAACAACTCCCTCCTCCCCATTCCCTATTCTCTTATTTTTGATTCCAGTGTTTTGCTAATCAACCAAGGCATGAATCAGAATATCTGTAAGAGATTGTTGCTTAATTTCATACCATAATTTTGTATCTACAATATCACATTTTGCACCAGCCTCAACAAGATGATCGTCAAGGTAAGTCAAACATTCTTTTGTAGCTGGATCTTCACCTATCTGTAAAAAACTAATTCCTAATTCATAACTATTTTCTGTACCTGGAATCAAATCAATTTTTTCAGTGGCATTCCTAATTAAATTAATCAGTGATTCTTGCTCATTAGATATTTTATCTACTAATACTAAGATAATGTCCCCATTTTTAGTTTTCTTTGCATCTCGGCGCTGAAAATAGTCATCAATAGCATCTTGAAGACTACTTACTAAATCCATTGTTTCTGGAGGTTTTTTAATCTGAAATAGTTGGGCTAATTTTAAAACTTCTGTGTTTGTATGTTTAATAAAAGGACTTGAGGCCAAGTAAACAGTAATTCCATCATGATCTAATGATTGACAACGTTTTGCTAAGTCAATGATTTTGGCTTGCGCTGCAAGCCAATGCTCATAATAGGGATGGGAAGAAGACCAGCTTTCAAGGCTTCTGGCGAAAATAAATGTGTAGTCTCTATTTTCCAGCAACGAATGCTTCTCAGACATAGATTTTTACCTAGGATTTTAGTGAGGATTTTGTACTATGATAAAAATAGTAGCAATCTGAATTAATCTATGTCTATTAAATTAATCTGAAATTACATTAAATAGGGAGTAGGGAGTAGGGATTAGGGAGTAGTTATAATCAATAGCAACGGGAACAAGTAGTGATATCAAATCCGGTTAATTGCATATATAATCTGGTTATACGATATTATGTTTATAATTATTCTATCTATACTTCAATCTCCCTATCTCCCTAGCTAGGTATTAATACTGTTGCTGCATAGCGATTTGGAGATAGGTATTTTTCTGCTAAATTGAGTAATTCTTTTGGTTGAAATGCTGTTATTTTTTGTGGATAAGTTACTGCTAACTCTGGGTTAGCTATAGTAAAATAATAGCCATAAAGACCTGCTAACTGTCCAGGACTTTCGGTGGAAAAGGCATAATCATTACATAATAAACGTTTACACCGAGCTAGTTCTACCTCGGAAATCTGCAAAGTCAATAACTCACAGAGGCGATCGCAAATCCTCGCTTCTACTTCTGGAATATCTTTTGGTTCTAGCATGGCGCTAATTGTAAACAAACTTGAGTCTTGCTGTAAGGAGAAATTGCTACCAATTCCTTGTACCAAACCTAAATCTTCTCGCAATTCCCTGACTAATCTAGAAGTTCTTCCCTCCGCCAACAGAACTGACAGCAAATCTAAGCCATAAGCATCATCTATTTGTTCTACTCCCGGTCCGATCCAAGCCATTGTCAAGCGACCTTGTTCTAATCTCGGCAAATGTATTTCCTGACGACGAACTTCAGTTATTAATGCTTCTGCTTCTATTTCGACTTGCGGACAATCAGAACATTTTTGGGAAAATTGTTCAAATGCTGTACTAACTAATTCTATGACTTGTGTTTGCTCTACTCCTCCAACAACTACCACTGCCATATTTTCTGGTTGATAGTGATAATTATGGAAACAACGCATTTCATTCACTTCTCGCTCTCTCAGCAGTGTTTCCTTACCCATAACTGAACGCCCGTAGGGATGATATTGGTAAACATTCTTCATTAATGCTTGAAAACCTAGGTCATCTGGACAATCTTGTGACTGGCGGATTTCTTCAAGTACAACTTCTCGTTCTCTAGCAAATTCTGATTCTGGTATGGAAGCTCGCAATAACAATTCTGCTAGTGCTGGTACTATTTCTTCTATGTATTTAGCTGCAGTGGTGTATCCACTCAATATGATGGGGTAGGGAATGATTATAACTGCCAAGAGCAACT
>NZ_JBNHEP010000236.1:0-26506 GCF_050015995.1 Dapis brunnea BLCC-M229
ACCTTAAATACTTCTTCATGGCCATCTTTAGCTTTTTTTTACAAACAGTCTCTGAGAAAGTATAGAGTTTGAATGTCCCGTGGAACTTTTGTATGTAAGTTTTATGAAGATTTGATGAAGTAGGCCAAATGACATTGACACCAGAAAGTGGAGCATATACTCTTATAAAAGAGTTTAATAACAAACAAAATAGAAACTCCTCTGTGTGGGTGTTTATGATTAAAACATATGTATGTAAATTACAGCTTTTTTCATTTCAGTAGACCACAGTAGAGAGGTTCCATGGAAATTTCCTACAGGCCTTTGATTGTGACGATGTAGTTGATAAATATGAAAAGCGCTGTAACTTACAAACTCATGGCAACAAATAAAGGAAAAATTAGATATGCACAATCAAAAACAAGCAATTAAGAGCAAAGCCACTAACCTAAACAAAATTGGTAAAAGAGCCTCCTGTCAGCTCCTCGCACTTCTTGCTTTGACAGCTCCTGCTAACGCTTTTGATCTGAAACTTACTGCACCTGACGGTTCTGAAAGAGACTTCTTTGGAGGGTCAGTAGCTCTAAGGGATAACCTCGCCCTGATTGGTGCACCACTAGACGATGACAACGCAAGAAACAGTGGTTCAGCCTACCTATTTGATACTACTACTGGCAGTTTGCTCCAGAAATTTACTGCACCTGACGGTTCTGACGGAGACATCTTTGGAAACTCAGTAGCTCTAAGTGATAACCTCGCCCTGATTGGTGCCCCAGGAGACGATGACAAGGGAACAGACAGTGGTTCAGTATACCTATTTGACACTACTACTGGCAGTTTGCTCCAGAAATTTATCGCACCTGACGGTTTTTCAGCTGGCGTCTTTGGAGGGTCACTAACTCTAAGGGATAACCTCGCCTTGATTGGTGCCCCAGGAGACCAAGAAAATGGAATATTAAGTGGTTCAGCCTACCTATTTGACACTAGTACTGGCAGTTTGCTCCAGAAATTTACCGCACCTGACGGTTCTGACGAAGACTTGTTTGGATTCTCAGTAGCTCTAAGCGATAACCTCGCTCTGATTGGTGCACTACTAGACGATGACAAGGGAAGATCCAGTGGTTCAACCTACCTATTTGACACTACTACTGGCAGTTTGCTCCAGAAATTTACCCCACCTGACGGTTCTGAATTTAACTTCTTTGGAAACTCAGTAGCTCTAAGCGATCGCCTCGCTCTGATTGGTGCATCAGGAGACGATGACAAGGGAAGATCCAGTGGTTCAACCTACCTATTTGACACTACTACTGGCAGTTTGCTCCAGAAACTTACCGCACCCGACGGTTCTGAAGGAGACATCTTTGGAAACTCAGTAGCTCTAAGTGATCGCCTCGCCCTGATTGGTGCCCCAGGAGACCAAGACAACGGAGAAAACAGTGGTTCAGCATACTTGTTTGATATTACTACTGGCAGTTTGCTCCAGAAATTTACCCCACCTGACGGTTCTGACGGAGACTTTTTTGGAGGGCTAATAGCTCTAAGGGATAACCTCGCCCTGATTGGTGCCCCAGGAGACCAAGACAACGGAGAAAACAGTGGTTCAGCATACTTGTTTACCATCAACCCTCAACCAACACCAGAGCCATCATCGCTCTTAGGAATAGCAGGAACAGTAGCGATCGCCGCCTTATCCCGAAAGAAGCAGCAGAAAAAATAACAATAAAAATTTATCATTTTCTTTGTGGGTTTAATACCCCACCGTCTACACGGTGTTCAAAATTACTTGGGGGAGCGAATCCCCATGTAATTTTCCTCCTGTCTCCAGTATAGCTGTCTCCAGTATAGCTGTCTCCAGTATAGCTGTCTCCTTCTTCAACATAGCTAATTTATTAAGCAAAGATCCAGAGTCTGAATTCTTTGCTTGATTTTTTTTGAGAATTCTAGTTATACCATGTCCGGATAATTAGTGATGAAAACACTTTTTTCCTGATCTCAATTCTCAATTCTCAATTCTCAATTCTCAATTGTCCTCCCTAATTAGGGCTTGCTGATTAATTCTAAAAGTATTTACAGATAAAGGTTTTAGCGTTTTAGCGTTGAAAAAAGTACCAACTTTTTGGTGGAAAAAGCTCATGCATGCTGGTATTTTAGGATGATTATGGCAGAAAAATTGAGAGACAATTCTTGCTCCTACCTCCTGGCTCATTCCCATTTCTCCTGTCTCCTGTCTCCCCCTCCTGGGAGGAGGGACGGGTTGTCTCCTACAAAGAGCAAAAAGACTTTCCATACGCAGACCCTAATTATTTATAAACGCACCCTACTGGAGCGACACACTACAAGTTTGGCACTATTTTACCTGTATCATGGCGCTACAATAATGAACTACGGTATTATGGCTCGATAATATTGAGATTACTTTTAACTTTTAATATCAAATCCGTTTAATTGGACATAAAAAAAATCTTCAATCGCCATAACTACGTTTATCTTTGTAATTCTTTCTCCTCCTGACTCCTGAGGACTGACTTCCCCTCCTGGGAGGGGTTAGGGCAAGAAAGGGGTGGGTTGACTCCTCCTAACTTAACCATTCTATGGCTGTTTAACCGGATTTGATATAACTTATTATGTTAACTCCAGGACAAATCTTAAAACAACGTTACCAACTACAAAAACAACTAGACCGTACTATACCAGTATTTGTAGGTTGGGTTGAGGTAACGTAGCTTGCTTCCCGTAAGGGTAACCCAACATAAACGGAAAACGTAAAGGTGTTGTTGGGTTTCACTGTCGTTCTACCCAACCTACTTTTATCAAGTTCAAAACTTCCCAAACAGCGATCGATCCCCAAGCAAACCATCAATGGCAACTGATAACTGATAACTGATAACTGAAATAGCGTTGGCGGAGCCTAGCGGCAGCTATATCGCTCCCCAACCAAACTATCCATTAACCAACCCAAACCAACAATAATATAAAACCCAGATAATCCCTATACTCAACTCAAGGAAAGACTTTAAACCTTTGGGGGTTAATTATCAATTATCCATTATCAATTATCCATTATAAATAGCTATCTGCCCATTCACGGACCCGACTATGGGCTACTGAAACCCCCTGACGACGATAATCCTCAAGAGCTAATTTACTTTGCTGAACCATTTCTTCTTCCGTCAAAGAGATAAAATTTAACGTTGAATCTATCTCTCCGTAATCTAGTAATTATTCTGTTTTTTTATCGGATTCATCTATCAGTAATTCCTCAAAATATTCTAAATTACCAGATGAATTTACTAGCCATTTTCGGAGCAGATTTTTCACTTGCTCTCCCGATAGTAGGTCCAGGCGTTCTAATATTTTCTGTCTGAGATTATTTGTTGTCATAAATATCCAGATTAAATTATCATCTATAGTATACCATAAATCATAGAAATTATAGGAAATATATAACCATGACATTTATTAGCCCTAAAACCGACTTTGCCTTGAAAAAAATATTTGGTTCTGTTCACAGTCAAAAAATCCTGATTAGCTTTCTCAATGCCATAGTTTATAACAATCAAAATGTTATTCAATCTCTAAAAATAATTAACCCCTATAACCCTGGAGTTACTAACACCATAAAAGAGACTTATTTTGATGTCAAAGCACTTTTAGATAATGGCTCTACCGTTATTATTGAAATGCAAATATTGAACGTGGCAGACTTTAAAAAACGAGTAATTTATAACTTAGCCAAAGCTTATGGAAATCAATTAGATCGTAATGTTGGGCAAGGTTATATTATGTTGCAACCTTTTATAGCTTTAACAATCGCGGATTTTGTTTTGTTTGAGGATATTGATAAAATGATTACTAAATTCAGATTTAAAGAAGAGAAAGAATCGGTTTATTACGAAGATGAATTAACATTAATGTTTGTAGAATTACCCAAATTCAACAAGGAATTATTAGAATTAGAAACCCTCAGCGATAAATGGATATACTTTATTAAATCGGCACCAAATTTAGAAGTAATACCAGAATCATTAGAGTCAGTATCAGAAATAGAAGCAGCATTAAAGATAGCAAATCTAGCCAACTTAAACAATAAAGAATTAGAGGAAGTAGAGCAACAAGAAAAGTTGATGAGAGATAAACAAGGACAAATTAGTTTCGCGAGAAACGAAGGGATAGAAATTGGACGAGAAGAAGGAATTGGAATTGGAGTAGTGAAACAAATTTTACGTCAAATTCGCCGAAAATTTGGAGAAATACCTCCAGAAATTGAGACTCAGATAGAACAATTATCTTTGGAAAAATTAGATATTTTAGGTGAAGAAATTTTTGATTTAGCAACAATAGCAGACCTGGAAAACTGGCTAGCTAATAATCTAGCTAATAATTGATAATTGATAATGAAAGAGTTGTTGAAATCTCTAGCTTTCTATCTCACTCTCTATACTAGCGAGGAGGGAGTAACACTATTTACTGTAAATTGTTTTTGAAAAAAGAAAGTGCTAGGATATTTCCTTATATCCAATTCCCTCACGGTTTTAACTAGAGGTAATTAATTATCCATTATCCATTAATAAACCAACCTACTTTGATCGAGTTGAACATTTCCCAAAAGCGATCACCTGATTCCTTACGTTTTGATAATTTATTTAACTATTGTCCAATAGTCTGGTTCGGAAACTGCCAAGGTAGCGATCGCCTGATTATTCAGTATTGATAATTCATTTAACTATTGTCCAATAGTCTGGAGCGGAAACTGACAAAGTAGCGATCGCCTGATTATTCAGTATTGATAATTCATTTAACTATTGTCCAATAGTCTGGAGCGGAAACTGACAAAGTAGCGATCGCCTGATTCCTTAGGTTTTGAGCATTAATTTAACTATTGTCCAATAGTCTGGCTCGGAAACTGATACCAATTCACTTTAAAGATGTCACAAATAGTTTCAAATTTTAGATGTGAAATAATTTTCTGAAATTACCGTATTTTAAAAGTTTTAAGTATATAAAATCTTACTTTTGACTTTTGACTTTTGAATTCCGTGAAACGGTATGACAAGGTAGCGATCGGCTGATTATTCAGTCTGTCCAGTAGGGCGCGTTACGCTCCACTTTGTTCCGCTTTTCATGTCGCTCCGCGTTAACGGAGCTTTGCGTCAGCAAAACACACCCTACTAGACTGTTCAATCGGATTCTATAGAAACCCTAAGCGTATCTCCGCAAAGGTGAGGGTTTTTGCCAAAGGAGACAGTCCTCAGTCGGACCGAGTCAGGGGATTGAGAAATAAAATAGGGGAAAAAAGTAGAAAAATGCTCCAATCTCCCCATCTCCCCACACTCCCCACACTCCCCACACTCCCCACACTTCCCACACTTCCCACACTCCCAATCATAGATCCCAAATGGGTTCTATATAAAACTTAGGAGCGAGTAACGAGCGAAGACCTCTCCCCCAACCCCTCTCCTCCAAGGAGAGGGGAGAAATCCCCCCCTTCCCTCCTCCTCCCTTTCAAAGGGGGTAAGGGGGGATAGTTGTGGGGTTGGGTGGTTAGGTTTTACCCACAAATTTAGTCTATACGGCCTACTACGGTATTATAACTAGATAGTATTGAAATTACTATCAACTTTTAACTTATTATGTTAACTCCAGGACAAATTTTAAAAGAACGTTACCAACTACAAAAACAATTAGGGCGTACTATACCAGGTCGCAAAACTTGGCTAGCATTTGACTCCCAACTGCAAGAACAAGTAATTCTCAAAATGTTAGCTTATAGTGCCGAAATATTAGGTCAAGAATTAAACTTATTTGAGACAGAAGCCAAAATTTTACAAGCTCTAAATCATCCCAAAATCCCTAGTTATCGCGATTATTTTTCCTTAGAAAAAGAAGCAAATTCAGGTTTGCCTTGGTTCGCCTTAGTGCAAGATTATATTCCTGGTTTTTCCCTCCAAGAATTATTAGATAGAGATAAAAATTTTACAGAAGAAGATGTAAATAAAATTGCCAAAGAAGTATTAGAAATTCTGATTTACCTCCACGAACTAGAGCCTCCAGTCTTGCATCGAGATATTAAACCCAGTAATTTAATTATGGGTGCAGACCAACAAATTTATTTAGTAGATTTTGGCGCGGTACAATCTCAAGGTAATGCTCAGGGAGTAACTTTTACTATTATTGGCACTAGCGGTTATGCTCCCCTAGAACAATTTTGGGGTAGAGCAGTGCCAGCTTCAGACTTATATGGTTTAGGAGCTACTTTAATTCATTTACTAACTGGAATTTCCCCTGTGGATTTACCACAAAAAAATTATCATATTCAATTTTCTGACAAGGTTGATATTAATCCTAACTTCGCAACTTGGATTAACAAAATTACAGAAATGGATTTAGGAAGTCGCTTTCAAAATGCCCGTGAAGCTTTGACATCCCTAGACTCAAAACCAAAACTTCAACCATTAGTTACACCTAAAAAAAATCCTCTCAACTTAAGCATTATTATTAGCATTAATAAATCTCCAGAGATGATGGAAATCTATACTCATGCACCTAGTTTAAGAGAAATTAAAGGTTCTGGAATGTTCGGTGGAATTTTTTGTATCTTTGTGGGATTAATGCTAACTAATCCTGTTTATGGAATTTTGTTATTTATCCTGATTTTGGCAGGAGTATTTATCTTATTTGGGGAAAAGAATTATATTTATTTTGACCATAATTTTTTTCGGATAGAACGACATTTATTGGATTTTACTTACGGAAAATGCCAGGGAAATACTAGAGATATTGTACAAATTTCATCATCTAAATTTGAATCAGGTTATCAAGCGATAGTTCAATCTCAAAATAATAAATATCAACTAGATAAAGCAATGAATAGCAAAGATAGTACATCCTTGGTTGAGGAAATTAATGAATGGTTGAATCAGATTAACTAGCTATGAGGTTTTAGTAGCTCGGGGTTAAAATATCCGTCAAAACTTTTGAGATAAAGCTCGTAGTTGGGCTTTAGCCCTATCTATCTTCGCGCTAAAGCCCAACTACAAACGATCGCTTATTATGCAGACATCATAGCATCGAACGTTGGATTTGCTATGATAACTAATAACTGATAAATGCCTATTTTTAACCAACCCAATGAGTTGTTGAATCAGATTAACTAGGTATCAGGTTTTAGCAGCTCGGGGTTAAGATATCCGTCAAAACTTTTGAGATAAAGCTCCTAGTAGTAGCGTGTCTAGGCTAAAATTGTGGGTAAAAAACCTAACCCCCCAACCCCCTTCCCTACGAGCGTTGGGGGAGAAGACTTCACCCCTCTCCTGCTCCGAGAGGGATCGGGGGAGAGGTCTTCATTGACTCAAATTTACCCACATTTTCAAGCTAGACGTCTTAGTAGGGCTTGAACAATATCTATCTTCGGGCTAAAGCCCAACTACAAACGATCGCTTATTATGCAGACATCATAGCATCGAATGTTGGATTTGCTATGATAACTAATAACTGATAACTGATAACTGATAAATGCCTATTTATGACCAACCCAATGAGTTATCGTCTAGCGATCGCTTGCTACAGGGAATAGCGATCGCTACTAATCGCCTATTGACAGTCAAAGACCACCAGGAGGCAGTTCAGGCTGCCCTGAGTGCCCTAGGGCCAGTTATGGATGTCGATCGGATCTATATATTCCAAAATCATCCCCATCCTGAAACTGGGGAACCTGCTAGCAGTCAGCGCTGGGAGTGGGTAACTGAGGGGGTGCAGCCAGAAATTGATAACCCGGAGTTGCAAAATCTTCTCTATCCAGAAATTTTGCCCCGTTGGTATAATACTCTCTCGGAAAAACAACCAATTGTAGGTATAATTAGTGAATTTCCTCAAGTAGAGCAAGCCCTATTACAACCCCAAGGAATTCTGTCTATGTTGGTAGTGCCAATATTTATCCGAGACTACTTCTGGGGGTTTGCTGGATTTGATGATTGCCACCAAGAGCGTCAGTGGAGTGATAGTACAAAAGCAGCACTAATGGCGATCGCTGGCAGTATTGGAGGAGCAATTTCTCAATGGCAAACTGAAGCTAACCTCAAGCAACTCAATGAAACCTTGGAAGAGCGAGTCCAAACCCGTACTGCGGAACTTGAGCAGGCAAAGGAAGTTGCTGAATCTGCTAACCATGCTAAGAGTGAATTTCTGGCCAATATGAGCCATGAACTTCGTACTCCACTCAATGGTATTTTGGGCTACGCTCAGATCCTAAATCGTTCTAAGAAACTACCGGAAAAAGAACGCCACGGCATTGAAATTATTCACCAATGTGGGTCTCATTTGCTAACTCTGATTAATGACATATTAGACTTATCTAAAATTGAAGCTCGCAAACTAGAACTTAGCACTAAAGAGATTCATTTTCCTTCTTTCTTACAAGGGGTGGTAGAAATTTGTCGCGTTCGATCTGATAAAAAAGGACTTAACTTTACCTATCAACCTGATGCCAATCTTCCCACAGGTGTTATTACCGATGAAAAACGACTGCGCCAAGTGCTGATTAATCTCCTTGGTAATGCTGTCAAATTTACCCAAACAGGAACGATCGCTTTCACCTTAGAAAATACTAAGTTATCAGATATTGCAGGAGAAAATTCTATGGCTTGCATCAAGTTCCAAATTAAAGATACTGGAGTTGGTATTGCTGCTGAAAATTTGGACAAAATATTCCAATCCTTTGAACAAGTTGGAGACCAAAAAAATCGTTCGGAAGGTACAGGTTTAGGTTTAGCAATTAGCAAAAAAATTGTAGAATTAATGGGTGGTAAGATTCAAGTCAAGAGCGAACTAGGAAAAGGTAGTATTTTTAGCTTTGAGATAGATTTACCGATCGCTAATAACTGGACAGAAAAAGTTTCGACGAGCAATGGAGAGCAAATTATTGGCTATGAGGGAGTAGCTCGTCATCTACTGGTCGTGGATGACCGATGGGAAAATCGCTCAGTTTTAGTAGAGTTGTTAGAACCTCTGGGGTTTAAGGTTACAGAGGCAGAAAATGGTCAAGAGGCGTTAGATCGACTCAGACAACAAAAATTCGATCTGATGATCACAGATATACATATGCCTATAATGACTGGCTTGGAAATGCTCAAACATTTACGCAATGACGAGCATCTCAAAAATACAATCGCGATTGTATCATCAGCATCAGTGTCAGATATGGATCGACAAAAAAGTTTAGATGCAGGAGGTGATGATTTTCTATCCAAACCTGTAAATGCTGAGGAACTATTCACTTTGCTTTTTGAGTATCTACAACTGAGTTGGAAATATGAGAAAACTAAGTTAGAGGCAACTCCTACGATCGCTCAAAATGATAGTTCAGAAATAGTTGTACCCCCAGTAGAGGATTTAGAAATCCTATTTGAGTTAGCCCAGGATGGTTTACTGCTCAAGCTAGCAAAAACTGCTGAACAAATTGGGCAAAAGAGCGATCGCTATCTGCCCTTTACCCAGAAAATTTCACAACTGGCAAAGCAATTTCAAACAGAAGAAATTGAGATATTAATCCAAAAATACCTTGACTATTAGATATCTCCAGAAAAGAGAGAACAGGGGGAAATAATTATTAATTATTGAATCTACTGCATTTCTCAAATTTATACTTGCATTCAAGTCTCAGCCATTTGACGTATTATATCGCTACTTGTTGATTAAATCAATGCTCTAATATAAAATCCGGTTATGCAGTTATAGCATTAGGTACTTCCCATCAAGACAGACCTTTGGTGGTATACTCTTAAATAATTTCCGTGGCTTAACTCTTTTCTTTTTTTCTAACTTCTAATATCATGTCTGGTTGAATAGTTATAATTAGAGCTTCGTAGTAGATAGATATTTCAAGGGCTAAAAGCCCTACTACAAACAAAAACTTTTTTTATCATTAATTATCCGGACATGATATAACTCCAGACTTTCTTTTAATTACCCGAATTATATATACTCCTAAACCATGAATAAAGAATTAGCAAAACAAACAGGACTGATCTTAATCGTTGATGATACACCAGCTAATCTAGATGTCCTCTCAGAAACACTTAGTGCGGTGGGATATGATGTGGCGATCGCTACCACCGGAGAACGAGCACTCAAACAACTAGAACGAAAATCACCAGACCTAATTTTACAGCAGTTTCCAAAGCTATGAGGTACAGTTGTTTTTCTTCTTTTCTCTTCCCTGTTCCCTGTTCCCTGTTCCCTGTTCCCTCAAACCTAAAATTTTGTACCTCATAACAACGGAAAGCGCTGTATTAGACATAACAATGCCTGATATGGATGGCTTTGAAGTCTGTCAAAAACTCAAAGCTAATCCTAATACTCGCAATATTCCTGTAATTTTTATTACGGCTTTAACAGATACAGACAAGAAAATCAAGGGCTTTGAACTAGGAGCCGTAGATTACATTACTAAGCCATTTCAAGAGCTAGAAGTCCTTGCCAGAGTCAAAACTCATTTACAATTAAGAAGGCTAACTCAAAACTTAGAACAAGAAGTAGCTATGAAAGTATTTTCATTAGAGCAAGCAAAACAAGCTGCCGAAACTGCAAACCAAGCCAAGAGTCTATTTCTCGCCAACATGAGCCACGAACTCCGCACCCCCCTAAATGCAGTCCTCGGCATCACAGAGGGACTGCAAGATGAGGTATTTGGCAGTATCAATGAGCAACAAATGAAAGCTCTACAAACTATTGAAAATAGTGGAACCCATCTGTTAGAACTCATTAATGATATCCTGGATGTCGCGAAAATTGAATCTGGTCAGCTAGAGCTAAGTTGTAACCCCACTCCAGTAGTTCCCCTCTGCAAATCTAGTCTGGCTTTCATCAAACCACTTGCCCAGAAAAAAAGCATTCAGTTAAAAACGAAATTGCCCCAAAATTTACCTGAGTTGTTAGTAGATGAACGACGCATTCGCCAAGTTTTAATTAACCTACTCAATAACGCTGTCAAATTCACCCCAGAAGGGGGAGCTGTCTCTCTGGAGGTTCAGGTCACCTCTGTCAACCCAGAGGCCACCGATGCACAAAACTTCCTCCGAATTGCTGTCATTGACAATGGCATTGGTATTGCTCAAGAAAACTTCAACAAACTGTTTCAGCCCTTTGTCCAAATTGATAGTTCTCTAAATCGTCACTATCACGGAACAGGGTTGGGACTTAGCCTAGTAAAACGCATTGTTGACCACCACGGTGGGCAAGTAGGAGTCTCTAGTGAAGTAGGGGTTGGTAGTTGCTTTACGGTGGATCTTCCTTGTACTAATACTATCCACTTATACCCTCAACTAGAATCTCATTCCGAAGCTAACATCAAGTCCACTCAGCCTCAACAGGAGGCAGCACCATTAATTCTGCTGGCAGAAGACAATCAAGTAAATATCACTATAATTTCGAGCTATCTGAAAGCCAAAGGTTATCGCATTATTTTGGCGAAGAATGGAGATGAAGCGATCGCCCAAGCTGAGTCGCAAAACCCAGATTTGATTTTGATGGATATTTCAATGCCAAAGAAGAATGGTCTAGAAGCGATGGAGCATATCCGCCGTACTCCCCAATTAGTCGATCTGCCGATCATTGCCCTCACCGCTCTAGCTATGGAGAGCGATCGGGAACGTTGCTTGGCTGCCGGAGCAAATGATTACCTTAGTAAACCTGTTAAACTCAAGCAATTAGTAACTATGATTCAAGAACTTTTAGCTACAAAGGAGAATAGCAATTAGACATCTCCAGAAAACAGGGAGTAGGGAGAAATAATTAATTATTTATGTGGGATAATTGATTTGATTTTTTATTATTGGAGATGTCTAATGAATATACCATCTGTTTTAGTAATTGACGACGAGCCCAATAATTTTGATGTCATTGCAGCTCTTTTGAACGATAGAGACTATGAGTTGTATTACTCTGCTGATGGTGAAGATGCGATCGAGAACCTAGACGCCTACAACCCTGATATAATTCTACTTGATGTGATGATGCCTGGAATAGATGGGATAGAAGTTTGTCGGCAAATCAAAGCCATGTCAAAATGGCAGGCAGTTCCGATTGTTATGGTGACAGCATTAAGTTCAAAATCAGACCTAGCTAATTGTTTGAAAACTGGAGCTGATGACTTCATCAGTAAACCAGTTAATGGGGTGGAACTGCGAGCTAGAATTAAATCCATGCTACGAATTAAACAACAGTATGACAACCTACAAGCAATGCTGAAATTGAGGGAAGACATGGCACACATGGTAGTTCACGATTTACGAAATCCCTTGAGTATTATTATGTTTGGCTTGCAATTACTCAAAAATCCAAATTATCCCAAAGAAAAGCGAAACCGGAAATTGGATCAGATTTATGGATCGGCACAAAGATTACAGCTATTGATTGATGATTTATTGAAAATGGCTTTACTTGAATCTGGTAAACTTCGTCTCAACCGCAAAAATGTAGAAATTAATAGTCTTATACAGTCTGTCATCTCCAACCTTAAGGCGATCGCTGCTCAAAAAAATCAGTCTTTAGTAAGTAAGTTACCAAAAACATCTGGTCGTATGGTCTGTGTGGATGCAAATCTGATTCAGAGAACCATAGATAACCTGCTCTCGAATGCTATTAAGTTTTCCCCAGGCAATAGTCAAATTGTAGTGAATTTAGAAATTATCAACTCTGGCGGTTACAAAATTCAGGTCATCGACTCTGGTCCTGGTGTTCCCGAAGCAATACAACAAAAGATTTTTGATAAATACGAAATTGGCAAAACTATGTCAGATACCTCGCAAATTGGGTTGGGTTTAGCCTTCTGTAAAATGGTTGTTGAGGCACATGGTGGGGAAATTGGCGTTACTAACAATCAATCACAAGGGGCAATCTTTGAAATTATCTTGCCAATATCTAGCTAGGGAATAGGGAACTTAACGAAGTCAGAAGTTGTTTTTCTAACCCTCTTTTGTCAAACTGAGGTTAAATTATGATTTCTCGTAGGCTCAAATCCTGTAAATTCCTAAAAATTTCTCAAATTGACACAACAGAGGTAATTCAGTATCAAAAAATGTCTGATATCGGGCTGCCAAATCTTTCTAAATTCTCGGTGTTGCAAATTACCATTGGGATTGCTGTGTAGGGGCGGTGTCTATGTCCCCCCTTCTGGGTTATAGAACCAATTTGATATCTATCTATTTATATAGTTAAAGATCTGCAGATGGAGAGATATAGCGCTATGCATTAAGGTTAGGACATTTATAAATCCTCAAATCCTTTGATAGTCTCCTGTTCCCTGTTCCCTGTTCCCTGTTCCCTATTCCCTAGCGCGTAGCGCTATAACAACCAAATATAGCATTACTATTAGACCTCTCCGGAAAAGAGGGAGTAGGGAGTAGTACAGACGTTGCATGCAACGTCCGTACAGAGTAGGGGGAAATAATTGATGATTTATGCACTAAGCACTTAGTATACACAATAATTAGTATTGCTAATTATTATTAATAGTTTTTGAATTAAATATTATTACATATATTATAAATGTAAAATATTTTACATCTTAAAATAATTATTTTGTATTATTGTTTGTCTGTAATATTGACAATAAATTGATTTTTTATATAGTTCAAGCTAAAAAATATATGTATAAATAAATAACTTTACAAAAAATATTAAAAAATGTTAAAATTAAAATAATTAAGACTTTATTAAAAATAAATTCTAATAGTGGTGAGAAAACTTTTGTATTTATTCAAGCAATACCGAGGGACGGGAGTAGTAGGATTAACGGGGATTACTCTTTCGATCATTGCAACGTTCGTAGTTTATCACTGGGAACTGGCCAAAGATCGAGAGCAGTTTCAACAACAATCTACTGTCTTGGTAAATGAGTTACAGAGGCAATTGGATAGTTACACCCAACTTACTAGATCTGTAGGTAGTTTCCTAAATTCGTCTGAAGAAGTTACTAGGCAAGAGTTTCAAGAATTTACAAGCTCCCTATTACCGTATTATAATGGTTTGTTAGGATTAGGCTGGAGTAAAAAAGTAGAGAATCAGGAACGCTCGCTCTATGAGCAACAGTTAAAAGCTCAAGGACTAATAGATTTTAAGATTCATGAACATAACCCCAGAGGAAATCAAGTAGTGGCAGACGATCGCCCGGTATACTTCCCCATAACCTATATCGCACCCTTATATCGATGGCAAGACTATATTGGTTGGGATGCTGCTTCAGAGATAAAGCGTTTGCTGACTATAAAAAAAGCAGAACGTATAGGAGTGAGTATGAGTACCCCTTTAGTGGAATTAAAAAATGGCAAACCAGGCTTTGTGCTTTACTATCCGGTCTTTGACTCCAATAATTTGGCTCCTCAATCCCTGAAGCATGAAAACCCTGATACTGATACAAAATTTCAAGGAGTGGTATTTGGTTTTTATGAAATTCAGACTTGGGTTGAAAAAGCAATCAGTAATCTCAACCTTAACGGACTTGATTTCTATCTCTATCGTTTACCAGAAGATCAGTTAGATTCTGCTTTAAACAAAACTTCTGTTACTGCCAGTGATTATTTCCTCATAGCATACAAAGCTAACTCCCAAAGCTTGAGAAAATTTCCTCAAGTTGCCAATTTAGAAGCTATTGAGAACTCCACAGAGCAAGCACCATCTCTGTGTCGTTATAGCTATGAGTGGGAATTTTGTATTCGTTCGCTTCATACAGCACAACAGGAACTTTCCTTGCTAGTATTACCTTCTTCTGATCGTTCTATATCCAGTTGGCGTTCTGGAACAGTTCTGGCATTAGGATTATTAGTGACAGCTTCTATGGTAATGTATTTATTAATTTCCCAGCAGGCAACTTTAAAAATTGAGAGCAAAAATCGTGAGTTAGAAGAATTACTGCAAGAATTACAACAAACTCAACTACAGCTAGTACAAACAGAAAAAATGTCGAGTTTGGGCAGATTAGTAGCGGGTGTTGCCCATGAAATTAATAACCCAGTCAGTTTTATTTCCGGAAATGTTGAATATGCGAGGCATCATTTCCAAAATTTGTTTGATTTGCTTCGTCTCTATCAAACCGAATATCCTAGTCCGACTCCAGAGATTGAAGCAGCTATTGAAGATATTGATTTAGATTTTATTGCCGAAGATTTACCCAAGTTATTAAAATCTATGAAAGTTGGGAGTGAACGTCTGCGCGAAATAGTTTTATCCCTGCGTAATTTTTCCCGGTTAGATGAATCAACAGTCAAGGAAGTGGATATTCACAGGGGTATTGAAAGTACGTTAATGATTTTGGCACATCGAATCAAGAGTCAGCCTCATCGTCCAGAACTTCAAGTGACTAAAGATTACGGTAATCTCCCTTTGATTGAATGTTATGCAGGTCAATTGAATCAGGTATTTATGAATATTTTTGCTAATGCCATCGATGCTTTAGAAGATTCCATTCAGCTAGGACAGTTAAAGGAGCGATCGCCTATGATTTCAATTAAAACAGCTCAAGTCGATACCGAGTGGATTACAATCCAAATTGCTGATAACGGTCCTGGTATTAGGACAGATATTCAAACTCGCTTGTTTGACCCATTTTTTACAACTAAACCAGTTGGGAAAGGAACGGGACTCGGACTTTCAATTAGTTATCAAATTATTTGTGAGAAGCATAAGGGGTATTTACTGTGTTCCTCTGAAGAGGGAAATGGTACAGAATTTATCATTAAGTTGCCGATCGCAATGCAAGTTCAGAGGTCTTTTGATGAGGTAAAATCCTGCTAAACTTAGTTGTATAGATTAGATGGTTGCCTGGGATTGATTCCCAAGATTAACTAAATAAACAAAATTATTTGTGCATCTACATACTTAGGTATAGCGTTACGCGCAAGTCAGAAGTCAGAAGTCAGAAGTCATTCCTACCTGAGTTTGAGCATTTCTAAATTTCCACGCCCTATTTGCCTAGTACTATATATATATTGTCTGTTCTCTCTATTTCTACACTAGACATAGGCGTGAAAATTAAAAATAAAATCAATTATCATCCAGAAATTATCAATTACTCCCCTCCTGGGAGGGGTTAGGGGTGGGTTAAGTGTTCCCTGTTCCCTGTTCCCTCTTTTCCGGAGATGTCTACTTTACTATTCCCAAATTTTACTAAATGATTGATTATATTCGCAACGGCGAAGAAATTTACCGCAAATCTTTTGCTATGATTCGCTCTGAAGCAAACCTAGAGAGTTTGCCTACCAACTTAGCTCATGTTGCAGTACGACTAATTCACGCCTGTGGAATGACAGATATTGTAGAAGACCTAGCAGCTTCACAGGATGCAGTAAAAATAGGTCGCGCTGCATTAATCAAAGGCGCACCCATTCTCTGTGATGCTCAAATGGTAGCCAATGGAATTATTCGCCATCGTTTGCCTGGCAATAATGAAGTTATTTGCACCCTCAATTATCCAGAAGTACCAGAAATGGCGCAACGAATTAATAATACTCGCTCGGCGACTGCTATAGAATTATGGAAACCTCTGATTCATGGTTCTGTTGTAGCTATTGGCAATGCACCAACCGCACTTTTTCACTTACTAGAATTGTTAGATGAGGGGATGGCAAAACCTGCCCTAATTTTAGGTTTTCCTGTGGGGTTTGTGGGTGCAGCAGAGTCAAAAGCAGAACTGGCAACTAATAGTCGGGGTGTTCCATTTATTACACTGCATGGACGACGGGGAGGTAGTGCTATAGCTGCTGCTGCCGTTAATGCTTTAGCAAAGGAAAGTGAGGTATAATATTATTTTCGGTAAAATCCCTATACCTTGTCAGGAAAACTAATGGGAACTCTTTACAAGGTAAGGTTACACACGCCGACCGAGTACAAAGTCAAAGGCGCAGACAAGAAGCGTGTATGGTACTCAGTCCCTGTACCCGCAATAGTTTCTATTGCTTCATTAATGTCATAGATTTATTGCAGGTAGATAAACAATTCAAATGATATCAATCAAGACCAGGTTAAAAATTAACAACCAGGAAAAAACAATTTCGGGAGAGCGTGGGTCTTCAACCAATGTTGAGATAACAGCTTGTAGGGAACTTTTTTATTATTAGACATAGGCGTGATAATTAAAAATCAAATCAATCCCATACCCTTAACGAAGTCAGAAGTCAGAAGTCAACCCACCCCTAACCCCTCCGGTGGAGGGGAAGTCAGAAGTGATTTTTGTAACGGGGATTTAAGCCCCGCTCCAAAAATATTTCGCCTTAAAAGGCGGGGTTTTAGACCCATATTATTTTGATAAATCATTAATTCTTTCCCCCTACTCTGTACGGACGTTGCATGCAACATCCGTACTACTCCCTCCGACCTCTTTTCCACAGAGGTCTATTAATTATCCGAACTTGAGCTGATAGCTGTTTGCTGTTTACGGAGCATTCCGGTACGGAAATTCTTAAAATTATACTATTTTTTTCCTCGTAACCAATAAGTAACCATTTTCCCTCTACCTTTAACAGCAATTCTTCCCCTTTCTTCAAATATATACTTATCTTTTAAGAGTTCATAAGTGGTAGTTGTAACTTGAATCTTTCCAGGTTCTCCAGATGATTCCATTCTGGAAGCTACATTGACAGCATCTCCCCAGAGATCGTAAATAAATTTCTTTCTACCAATTACACCTGCTACTACAGGACCACTATTAATTCCAATTCTAATTTGAAATTGCTTACCAATATCTGTTGTAAATTTAATAATTTCCTGCTGCATATCTAATGCCATATTAGCGATCGCCTCTGCATGGTTTTTTTTCGGTACTGGCAACCCACCTGCTACCATATAAGCATCACCAATAGTCTTAATTTTCTCTAAACCATATAATTCTGCCAGATAGTCAAATTTAGAAAATATTTGATTGAGTAAGTCTACTAATTCTATGGGAGAAATTCTGGCGGAAATAGGAGTAAAGCCAACAATATCAGAAAACAAAATTGTTGATTCTTCAAAATAATCAGCTATTGCACTGGTATCCTGTTTCAGCCGAAATGCAATAGGTTGTGGTAAAATATTCATCAGCAAACGCTCAGACTTTTCTTCTGACTCTTGTAGTTCTGCAGTTCTTTCTTCCTCTCGTTTTTCTAATTCAGCATTAGTTTTCTCCAACTTGATAAAAGATTCTTGTAATTGCTGTGCCATTAAATTAAAAGATTCCGCTAATATCTCTAATTCATTAACTCTTGTGACTTCAATTTTTTGGTTGAGTTGTCCTCCAGCAATTTCTCTACTTGCAGCACTTAAAAGCATCACAGGATAGCTAATCCAACGTGAGGTAAAAATTCCTACTATTGTTGCTATCAATAAAGCTATTAAACATAATTTGATTGTAGTCTGAGTATTAACATTAATTTTCTCCATAAAATCTGCTTCTGGAACCACAACTACAATAGACATCTCCGGAAAAGAGGGAACAGGGAACAGGGAACAGGGAACAGGAAGAAAGTATAGATAATTTCTGAATGAGAATTGATTTGATTTTTAATTTTCGGAGATGTCTAATTAACTAATCTAAATTATTGCCATTGAAAAAAGGTACGACTTGTAAAAATTGTCGCTCGCCATTGAGTGGAAATTCTAATTGTTGTGACTGGTTAATTTGGCTAAAGTCACCGAAATATTGTCTCAAATATTTTGCTGTATTACTAATTACCCATATTCCGCACGTCAAGTTGTAATATTAAAAGTAGTATAAAAAATGGTAGCGCGGGTTCGTATTTATACTCTATAAATCCTATTCATTGACCTTTCTCAGGAGTCAGATTCTCAGGAAAATATTAAGCATAAATACTCAATTACTTACTCCTATTGACCACTTTAATTGCCTCCTGTCTCCTGTCTCCTGTCTCCTGTCTCCGTTTTTTATGCTACATTTTGTCGTGCGGAATGTAGGTAATTAGATAATTATCAACATTTTCCGGTTTAATTCTTGTGATTTTATCATCTTTCAAACTAAATGGTTTTTGGGAAGTAGAAGAAGCAACTAAAAATCCAGAACGTTCCATAATAAAAGTTTGTCCCGATTTCCCAATTTTCAAACTTTGGAGAAATTCTCTGATGTGGGAAAGAATAAAATCAACTGCAACTACTCCTATAAGTTGATTATTATCTTGATAAAGAGGTTGAACTAAAGCTACTCTAATTTTGTTTCCTCTAAAGCCAACATAAATATCACTCCAGGTTGGTTTCTTTGCCTCTATTGCAGTTTGATACCAAGGTCTAATTCTGGGGTCATAATCACGGACAATTTTTAATAATTTTGTAGGATTTCCCTGACTATCAATTCCATAATTTTGCAATTTTCCTTTTGTAGATTTACCAGCTATATCAATTCGCCATTGATTATCAGTTCTAAATAAACCAACAAATTCTCCCTCAGTGTCACCAAAATAAATGCCAGAAAGATTAACTGAATCAAATAAAGATTTTTGTCGCCAAAATTCCCTACTGATACTAGCTGTATCCTGAATATTAAAATTACCTAAATTAATATCATCCTGATTAATTTGAGCAATGACACGAGGGGCTTCTAAATGACTTTTTAGTCTTTCCTGAATCCGGGTACTAATTTCATTTCTTAATTGAGTTGTGACTTCATTAACTGCTTGCTGGCCATTGCGTAGAGATAGCCATCCTGTTAAACCTACTGCCGCAAAAATTTGAATTACAAAAGGTACTATTAAAATAGCTCGTAGAGGTATGCGTATGCTGACTTTGATACGAGGAAGAAAGTTTGTAGGAGCTGAATTTATGGCCATAGGATTTGGTGACTGCCACTTGATTTTGCTTGATTTGTATAATTGTAACTTCTCAGTTTTTTAATTTCTACTTCTAGGAAAAATGGAAAATAATACCTGGCATTTTTTTAGAGTTTTCCAGGGTTGTTATTATTTTTTAATCCAACTATAGTCTTTTATTTAAACTACACAAAGTCACTCATCAATTATCAGTTATCAGTTTTTTATCTATAGTATTAGATCCAATTTTTGCCTGCTCCCTAATTCCTACTTCCTACTCTCTGTTTTCTACAAATATCTATTTTTTTCCTAGCAACCAATAAGTAACCATTCTCCCTCTACCTTTAACAGCAATTATTCCTCTTTTTTCAAATATATACTTATCTTTTAATAGTTCATAAGTTGCAGTTGTAACTTGAATTTTTCCCGCCTCTCCAGATGATTCCATTCTGGAAGCTACATTGACAGCATCTCCCCAGAGATCGTAAATAAATTTCTTTCTACCAATTACACCTGCTACTACAGGACCACTATTAATTCCAATTCTAATTTGAAATTGCTTACCAATATCTGTTGTAAATTTAATAATTTCCTGCTGCATATCTAATGCCATATTAGCGATCGCCTCTGCATGGTTTTTTTTCGGTACTGGCAACCCACCTGCTACCATATAAGCATCACCAATAGTCTTAATTTTCTCTAAACCATATAATTCTGCCAGATAGTCAAATTTAGAAAATATTTGATTGAGTAAGTTAACTAATTCTATGGGAGGAATGCTGGCAGCAATAGGAGTAAAACCGACAATATCAGAAAATAAAATTGTTGATTCTTCAAAATAATCAGCTATGGCACTGGTATCCTGTTTCAGTCGAAATGCAATAGGTTCAGGTAAAATATTCATCAGTAAACGCTCAGACTTTTCTTGTTCAGCGCGTAATGCTGCTTCTGCTTGTTTGCGTTCTGTGATATCTTTAACTATTAAAAGTAAGCAAGCTTGCCCATCCAGGCAAATAACTTCTCCTGATAATAATCCTATTCTAATTTGTCCTGACTTTAGCCTAAATTTAATCTCTTGATTGTGAATTTTACCTTGAGTTTCTAATATTGTAAAAATGCGAATTCGCTCTTCAATATTTCCCCATAAATTCAGTTCTAATGCTGTTTTACCAATGACTTCTTGACGACTATAACCTGTAGTTTGAATAAAGCTTTCATTGACTTCAATTAATCTACCATCGGCAACATTAGTAATAGTAATTACATCTGGACTTGCCTGAAAAGCTAAAGCAAATTTTTCTTCTGACTGACGCAGTGCTGCTGTTCTTTCTTCTACTCTTTGTTCTAACTCAGCGTTAGTTTTCTCCAGATTAATAAAAGAATCTTGTAATTGCTGTGCCATTAAATTAAAAGATTCTGCTAATACCTCCAATTCATTAACTATTTTGACTTCAATTTTTTGGTTAAGTTTTCCTCTAGCAATTTCTCTACTTGCAGCACTTAAGAGCATAACAGGATAACTAATCCAACGAGAGGTTAAAATTCCTACTATTGTTGCTATGAATAAAGCGATTAAGCACAATTTAATTGTGGTACGAGTATTAACATTAATTTTATCCATAAAATCTTCTTCTGGAACGACAACTACAATCAACCAGTCTAAATTTTCGCCATCAGAAAAAGGTACTACTTGTAAAAATTGTCGATCACCATTGAGTTTAAATTCTAATTGTTGTGATTGGTTGATTTTGCTAAATTCACCGAAATATTCTCTCAAATAATTTGCTGTATTACTAATTAGAGCATTATCGACATTTTCCGCTTTTATTCTTGTGACTTCCTGTTCTTTCAAACTAAATGGTTTTTGGGAAGTAGAAGAAGCAACTAAAAATCCAGAACGTTCCATAATAAAAGTTTGTCCTGATTTACCAATTTTCAAATTTTGGAGAAATTCTCTGATGTGAGAAAGAACAAAATCAACCCCAACTACTCCTATTAATTGATTATTATCTTGATAAATAGGTTGAACTAAAGTTATTTTAAGTCTGAGTTCTTTAAAATCAGCATAAATATCACTCCAGGTTGGTTTTTTTGCCTCTACTGCACTCTTGTACCAAGGTCTAATTCTGGGGTCATAATCATTACCAATTTCTAATAATTCTGTAGGGTTTCCCTGACTATCAATTCCAATACTATGAAATTTTCCTTTTGTAGATTTACCAGCTCTCCCAATTTCCCATCGATTATTATTCTGAAATCCTAAACCAATAAATTCTCCCTCAGCGCCACCAAAATAAATAGCAGAAACATTAACTGAATCAAATAAAAATCTTTGTCCCCAAAATTGCTGAGTTAAACTAGCTGTATCCTGAATATTCAAATGACCTAAATTAATAGCATTTTGATTAATTTGAGCAATAACATGAGGCGCTTCTAAATAATTTTTTAATCTTTCCTGAATCCGGGTCGTAACTTCATTTCTTAATTGAGTTGTTACTTCATTAACTGCTTGCTGGCCATTGCGTAGAGATAGCCATCCTGTTAAACCTACTGCCCCAAAAATTTGAACTACGAAAGGTACTATTAAAATAGCTCGTAGAGGTATGCGTATCCTCACTTTGATACGGGGAATAAAGGTTGTGGGAGCCGAATTTATGGCCATAGGATTTGATGACTACCACCTGATTTTGCTAGATTTGTTTAATTGTAACTTCCCAGTTCTAGGAAAGAAGGAAGAAGGAAGAAGGAAGGAGGAAGAAGGGAAGAGGGATAAATATTCAAACAAAAGGGGAAAATCATAAAAATAACTATCTAATTTCAAACTGGTATTATTTGTAAGCAAAACTAGAGTTTTAATTTTATACCACACAAAGTATATTTAATGTAGTATAATAAGTATTTTTGTTGCTAGAAAACTTTCTCTAGCAATTTTTTTGTTGAATTTTTGAGGAGGGTAGTATGTATATTTCTAAGTTTCAAATCTTGAATTATAAGTCGTTTCGAGATTCTGATTGGTTAGAGTTTCAACCAGGTATAAATATTATTGTGGGTAGAAATAATTCTGGTAAAACAGCTTTATTGGAAAGTCTGGCATTACAGTTTAAAGATAATCCTTATCGTAATATTAGAATGAGAGATATTCCTGACTTAGACTCGCCGGATGAGTCAACTGCTAATATTACTTTCAGGTTGAAAAATACAGAAATTTCTACGTTTATCGATGAAAAAGAAATTGATTTTGATGATGAAAATACTTTCACTATTTATCAGGAATGGCTTGATAAGGCTAAAGAGATAGAAGTTACTGTCTCTAATTATAACAATGAATTTGGTGATGAACCTAGTATAGTTATCTCAGATTTTCCAGAAGATATAAATTTATATCAGTTAGCTAATAATTCCGAGCCTGAATTGTCTATTGCTCCTCCACTTAAAAAACCAGTATTTTGTCTAAAAAAAAGAGGAGAATTGTCGCTGAAGGAACAAATGATAGGAACTCAATACAGGAAAAATAATTTTCCTGAAATTATGTTTAATGAATTTAAAAGAAAAATATATAGATTTAATGCTGAACGATTTCATATTGGTAATTGTCCTTCTGGAGATAATTTAATACTTGAGCCTGATGCTAGTAATTTAGCAGAAGTTATTAGTCAAATTCAGTTGCTAGGCAAAACAAAGATTTATGAAGAATTCAATAAGTATGTAAATATGATGTTTACAGAAATCAAAAAGGTTTCTGCTCGTTTTCAAAAGAAAGATTCTGGTACTTATCAAGATTCCTTAGAAGTTTTAGTTTGGTCTCCAGAAGCATTAGAAGAAGATGAAGAAGATTTAGCATTAAAATTAGCGGACTGTGGAACAGGAGTTAGTCAAATTTTAGCCATACTTTATGTAGTAGTAACAGCCTCAGAACCAAAAACTATTATTATTGATGAACCTCAATCATTTCTACATCCAAATTTGATTAGGCAATTAATAAAGATCTTTAAAGAATTTCCTCAACACCAATACTTTATCGCCACCCATTCTCCCATAGTTATTTCCGAAGCTAACCCCGCAACAATTTTACAATTATCTTATTCTAATGGCGAAACTAAAACTAAAATTATTAACTCAAAAGAAACAACAGAATTACGCTATCTTTTAAAAGATTTAGGAGTAAGTTTATCCGATGTATTTGGTGCCGATGCGATTTTGTGGGTAGAAGCTCCCACTGAAGAACTTTGTTTTCCCCGAATTTTAGAACAATTTGGTTATCTTTCCATGAAAGGTATACAAATTATGGCAGTAAAAAATACCGGAGATTTAGAAGGCAAACGCGCTCGTATTATTTTCGATATTTATGATAAATTGAGTGGAGGAAATAGTTTATTTCCTCCAGCAATTGCATTTATATTAGATGATGAAAATAGATCGGAAGACGAGAAAAAAAATATTAGAATAGGTATATATGGTCAAGAAAAATTATATTTCATACCACGTTGTACTTATGAAAATTATTTACTCCATCCTCAAGCAATTTTCGAGGTATTAAAACAAGAAAATCCATCTCTTGAAATAGCTGTAGCGGATATAAAAAATTATATTGATGAAGCTGAGGATAAAAAATGGTTCTTGCCAAAAAATTGTGAATTAAAAAATTTGAAATCTCAAGTAAATGGAGCTAAACTGATTAGTGAAATTTTCTCTAAATTCTCTAACAATAGTGTTGAGTATCGGAAAACAAAACATTCTCTAGAAATTACCAATTGGTTGCTCGAACATGAGCAGAATTATTTACAGGAACTTGCGGAATTTTTAAAAGGAATAATCAAAGCATAAGTTATAGCGCTACACGCAAGGCAAAAGTCTAAAATGCAGAAGTAAAATTTTAAATATATTCCATAGGACTTAGGCAAATTCTTAGACAAAACCCTATCTGTAGGGGCGATTTCCTCCGGAATGCTGCGCAAACGCGAATCGCTCCTACTAGATATCGCGGTTCTGCGTAATATCATGTCCGCTGGTATCGTTTGTGTAAAAATTGGGGAAATATTTACCGTCATGTAAGGTTTTTCCTTCTCTTGTACGGGCGATTCGCGAATCGCCCGTACTTCTTCCTTACCTTCTCTATACAATACTGATGCTACCGGACATGATATAAGTCCTGATGAATTATCTAAAAAATGTTATAGCAACAGCCAGGGCGATTAGGACATAGACTGATGATGAATCTTAGACTAGGAAACACTTTTCCAACTCTTCCCTATTCCCTATTCCCTATTCCCTATTCCCTAGCGCGTAGCGCTATATCAACGATAATCTTGACTCTGAATATTCCGCAACCGAGCTTCTGGACGTTTAAACCTGTCTAATTGTGTTTCAAAAAATTCACGATTTGCTTTTAAATGTTCTGGATCTGGGTCATCTAAAGGATATAAAGTTGCTTGTCTTAATGCTTGAATAACTGCCGAAGTTACACAATACATCGAACGTTGAAAAGTTATCCCTAACTGAATCAAAATATCATCTTCCCCCCGACAATATTGTTTGTAATAATCCACTAAAAAGGAAGGTAAAAAATGCAGCATATCCTGCATTAATAATGTTGGTGGAATCCCAGCATTTCCTACTGGAAAAACATCAGCATAAAGAATCCCATAATGAAAATCTTTTTGATTTTCTGGTACTTGTTTTGCCTGAGCATTATAAGACTTTGTACCCCGGAAAGGAGCAGTGCGATAAAACACAGCTTCTACATAAGGTAAAGCAGCTTCAAACAACCAAGTAAAACCACAAGATTTGGGAATAATTTCATATAACTCTCCCCGAATATAAACATGATGATAAATCGGGCGATCGGCTACAGCAAAAATTCCATTTACTAGAAAATTCATTGCTTCGGGAACGCTAGTTAATTTTCCTTCATTATATAAATCGAACATCTCAAAAAATACAGCAGCCATTACTTCCCAAAATAAACCCAAGTTGCTGTAATAAGAAAGTTGTCTTACCTGTTCGATAAACATTTCTGGAAATAATTTATATAAACCCAACATCAAAGGATTACCTTTAAAATAAGCCTTAATTGCTTTATCAGCTGCTGCTTTATATTCAGGAGTATCTAAATAAGGGTCAAATTTACCGCCCATACCGCGATGCCAAAACATTGCTCGCATACAAGCTTCGGCAAATTCCATATTAATTCTGTCGTGCCAAAGGTGATGTAATAACTTAGATTTTTTGCCACTTTCTCCCTTTTCAATAAATGCTAAAAGTTCCGGGTGAGCTGTTGCTTCCCCGCGCCAAACTCGCAAGTCTGCATCATCACCAGCATAATGATTATGTAGGTCTAAATATGACTTTGGCAGGAAGTATTTAAAGAACGGTAAGGGGTTTAAAAATACTCTTTCGGCAATATAAAGTAAGTCGCGCCAATAGAAATCCATTGGTACTGCATAAGCTTTATAAATACCGATAATTTGCATTAGATTTTCTGGAGTATCTGGTAACATTGCACCACCTGCTTCGAGGCGATGAATTATTTCGGCAAATTCGTGTTGAGATGGTGGAAGTTTTATTGTTTGTATCATGTTTTTTAGGTGTTTGCTTTTAGGTGGATAGTCGGAACTTCTAGATCGCTAAATCACTAGCGTAAAATCTGTTCAACAATTAATAAAAGGTATCAGTATTCATACTCCTCAAGTTCTGGTGAATTTCTTGATAACAAATAATTGTTTTTTGCCTATTCCCTGTTCCCT
>NZ_JBNHEP010000237.1:0-11337 GCF_050015995.1 Dapis brunnea BLCC-M229
CTGTTGTCTCAGTGGTTGCAGTGCCATCACCCTCACCAGTAGTTGAGGTAGTGTCTGTTGCATCAGTGGTTGCAGTGCCATCTCCCTCACCAGTAGTTGAGGTGGTGTCAGTCGTCTCAGTAGTTGATGATGTATCTGTTTCACCCTCCCCAGTAGTTGAGGTGGTGTCTGTTGTCTCAGTGGTTGCAGTGCCATCACCCTCCCCAGTAGTTGAGGTGGTGTCTGTTGTCTCAGTGGTTGCAGTGCCATCACCCTCACCAGTAGTTGAGGTAGTGTCAGTTGCATCAGTGGTTGCAGTGCCATCACCCTCCCCAGTAGTTGAGGTGGTGTCTGTTGCATCAGTGGTTGCAGTGCCATCACCCTCACCAGTAGTTGATGTAGCCTCAGTTGTCTCAGCTTCATCAACTTGCATCAATTCATTAATTTCCTCTGGATCTTCATCCACTTTAATACATTCGTTGATTTCTTCAGGAGATAATGGTCGATTATACAACCGCAGGTTCGACATTTTGCCCTGAAAATAAATTGAAGAAGCTCCAGGTTGGTGAGTGCCAATATAGTTTTGGGTGCGATTAAGATTATTGGGGATAGCTATCAAACCTCCCCCTACTTCTTGACCATTTTTATAAACTTTGGCATTTCCTGATTGATCTACTGTTGCTGCTAAATGGAGCCACTGATTCTCTTCGAGGATGTTTTTCAGGACTAGCTCTTTTCTCTCTGAACCAAGTAAGACAAGTAATAATACGTCACTTTGGGTTCGATGACTAAAGATGATATTGTCTTGTGCAGAACCATTACCAAAGTTAATTACTCTCGCGTAACGAATAAGTTTGCTACAGTACCACCAAGTTTCTATAGTAAAACCTTGTGAATAGTCAATATTCATCTCAGGCATTTGGATATAATCATCAACCCCATCAAAGTTGATACATTTACCAAATTTCGAGTCGGCGACAACTGTTGCACCATTGACTTTACCATTGAGCTTTCCTGCTGAAACATCAACTACTTCTTTTTCCTTAGCCGAATTTTCTACTATTTCATTCAGTGGTAGATGCAGTTGTAAACCACGATTTATATCCATAGGTTCAGGTGGAGGAGTACCGTCTACTTTCATACATTCGTTAATTTCTTCAGGTGACAACACTCGGTCGTAAATTCGTAGATGAGCCATTTGACCCTCAAAAGCTTGGTTGACATCAAATCCTCCTGCCAGCTTATCCTGTTCTTGACCTAGTATGAGTGCCCCTCCAGAATTAATTTTCTTTCCTTTACTCAGAGTTCCAGAGTCTTTCTCTTCCCCATCTTTATAAACCTTTAATTGTCCGTCGCTGCTATTCCAACTAAGTGCTACACAATGCCATTTACCATCATTCAAAACAACTTCTGTCTGCTTTGTCACCGCTGTAATTTCAGGTATGAGTTTTCTAATGTCAAACAATATAAAGGCATTACTTGTTTCTGAATTAGCATAGGAAACAGGTGTTCCTGCTTTTGTGGTATTGTTTGATTTAACCCAACATAATACTGTAAGTGTTTCTGAGGGGAAATTGGGCATGGGATTAATAATAATATAATCATTATTCCCATCAAAGTTTAAGCAGTTACCAAAACGATCGTCTGCTAGAACTATTGGTTTTCCATTGACCTTGCCATTGAGTTTTGCTACTGAAATATCAACTACTTCTTTTTCTGATTCAGCATTTTCCACAATTTCATTTAGTGGCAGATGCAGTTGTAAACCACGATTTATATCCATCGGTGGAGGAGTTTCATCTACTGCCATACATTCATTAATTTCTTCTTTTGATAACGCTCGGTTATACATCCGCAAATGCGATATTTTGCCATGAAAAAATCCATCCGCTGACCAGTTACTATCGCCAATATAATTTTTGGTGCGATTAAGATTATTAGGTAGATGTACTAAACCACTCTGTACTTCTTCACCATTCTTATATACTTTGCCACTACCTGACCCATCAACGGTTACTGTTAAATAAAGCCACTGGTTCAACTCTAGCATTCCATCTGCTTTAATCCTGTTTCGAGTAGCACCTTGATAAACATCGAAGACTAAATTCTGAGTAGTACCTTCATTTGCAAACAGAATGTTGTTGTTACCTGAACCTTTTCCAAAGTCAATAATTCTCGACCAACTCTTGAAGCTGCTATAGTGTACCCAAGCTTCGACAGTCAAACCTTGTGAATAATCAATATTCATTTCTGGGATTTGGATATAATCATCCACGCCATCAAAGTTTAGACAACTGCCAAGCTTGGAGTCTGCTACAACTATTGGTTCTCCATTGACTTTACCCTTGAGTTTTGCTGGAGAAACATCAACAACTTCTTTTTCTTTAGCCGCATTTTCGACTATTTCATTGAGTGGCAGATGCAGTTGTAAACCACGATTTATATCTACAGGTGGAGGAGTTTCATCCACTTTCATACATTCATTAATTTCTTCAGGAGATAATGCTCGATTATACAGTCGGAGATTTGACATTTTGCCATAAAACAATTCATCTGGCCAATTACTTTTACCAATATAGTTTTTGGTACGATTAATCTTATTAGGGAGATTTATAGATCCACTCCCTACTTCTGTACCATTATTGTAAATTTTAGTGTTCCCCGATCCATCAACTGTTACTGCCAAATGTAGCCATTTGCTCAACTCTAGCTTTCCATTTGCTTTTACCCTGTTGGAAGTTGTTCCTTTAAAACTATCGAAACATAGATTGCTTGTTGTAGCTTCGTTAGCAAACAGAATATTGTCATTTGGAGCACCATTTCCAAAGTCAATAATTCTCGACCAACTCTTGAAGCTGTTATAGTGTACCCAAGCTTCGACAGTCAAACCTTGGGAATAGTCAATATTCATTTCCGGCATTTGGATATAATCATCCACTCCGTCGAAGTTTAGACAACTGCCAAAACGTGAGTCGTCTAAAATTTTGGGATTACCATTGACTTTACCCTTGAGTTTTGCTGCTGAAATATCAACTACTTCTTTTTCTTTGGCTGCATTTTCGACAATTTCATTCAGTGGCAGATGCAGTTGTAAACCACGATTTATATCCATTGGTGGAGGAGTTCCATCCACTTCCATACATTCATTGATGTCTTCTGGAGATAACACTCGGTTATACATACGCAAATGAGCCATTTGTCCTTGAAAAGCTTGGTTAACTGCAAATCCTCCTCCCAGCTTATCTTGCTCTTGCCCTACTACCAATGCTCCTCCAGTAGCAATTGGAGTTCCTTGACTAATGACTTTGGAGTGTACTTCTTTTCCGTCTTTGTAAACTTTAAATTGTCCGTCGCTACTTTGCCAAGTAATTGCTACACAATGCCATTCACCATCGTTAAAAGCAACTCCCGTACTATGCCACTTGTTATTAACAGTGGGTGTTATATTTTTAATATTGTATATTTGAAACTCGTTATACTTCTGTGCTGAAGATTTTGCGTATGACAGAACTGTACCTTCTTTGCTTTGGTTATTCGATCTAACCCAACATAATACTGTCATTGCTTCTGAAGGAAAGTTGGGCATCGGATTGATGATAACACAATCATCAATGCCGTTAAAGTTTAAACAATTACCAAACCGTGGTTCAGCTACAACTGTTGCACCATTGACTTTACCATTGAGCTTTCCTGCTGAAATATCAACAACTTCTTTTTCTTTGGCTGCATTTTCGACAATTTCATTCAGTGGCAGATGCAGTTGTAAACCACTATTTATATCCATAGGTGGAGGAGTTGTATCCACTTTCATACATTCCTTGATTTCCTCTGGAGATAATACTCGGTTATACATCCGCACATGAGTCATTTGACCCTCAAAAGCCTGATTTACATCAAATCCTCCCGCAACTGCATCCTGTTCTTGACCTAATACCAGCGCTCCCCCAGAAGCAATTTTCTTTCCTTGGCTCAGAATTCCAGCATCTTTCTCTTCACCATCTTGATAAACCTTTAATTGTCCGTTACTACTATTCCAACTGACTGCTACACAATGCCATTCACCATCATTGAAAGCAATTCCTGTGTCTTTTGTAGCCGCTGCAATGTAAACTATAAGTTTTTTAATGTCATACAGTATAAAGGCATTATCAGTTTCAGAATTAGCATAGGAAAAAGGTGTTCCCGCTTTGACTGTATTGTTCGATTTAATCCAACAATATACTGTCATTGCTTCTGATGGGAAATTGGGCATTGGATTGATGATCACATAATCATTATTCCCATTAAAGTTTAAACAATTGCCAAAGCGTGGTTCAGCTACAACTGTTGCACCATTTACTTTACCATTGAGTTTTCCTGCTGAAACATCAACAACTTCTTTTTCTGATTCAGCATTTTCGACTATTTCATTGAGTGGCAGATGCAGTTGTAGACCATTATTTATATCCATAGGTTTAGTTTGAGGAATTTCATTAATTGGACTTGTAGAGCTAGTATTACTAGCAACATAAATATCATGTAAATCGTTGGGTGTTACACCCTGAATCTTTTTCTGTTTGAAACTAAGAGTAATAGATACATAACGTTGGTTGCTTGGTAACTCAAACAAACCTAAAGCTGTATGTGTACCAAAAGCAGAAGAAGGGTTTGCTGGAGTTGGACATAACTCTTGTTTACCTTGAGAGTTTTTACCAGAAATAGTTTGAGTACCTGCATCTAGGAATATCCGAGTATTATTGCTTTTACCAAGAGTTCCACTGTTGAATAATTTCCAATCACCTAAGTTAAGTTCACTACCATCGAGGGTTTTTGCTGTGACTTTTATCGTTGTATATCCAGCTTTGTTACCATTGAGGAATCTTGATATGGCTAAATAGGTATCACCAGAGGTCGCACCATCAGTTGCTTGGGAATTTGCTGTAGAAGCTTTGTATTTACTAAAATCTAGGGTGACAGAATAGTTATTTTCATTTCCTACAGTTCTGATTAGAGGCATAGTAGCAGTGATGGCTTTTGTTTTGCCCGTTAAGCTAAATTTATTCTCTATTTCTCCTGATAGGAAGCGATTTGGTGTAATGGGAGTATCACCATCTGGCTTTCCTCTCCAGCCACGGTCATCATAGTCTATTCGATTATAAGTAATACCTATTGTACCACCCAAACCATCAGGAACTTCTACGGTTTGCCCAAATCCAGGGTAATTATAACCAGTAGTATTCCAGAATGTAATATTTTTAGTAGCCACTTCAGACACTAATTATTCTCCTTTTTTCTTGATTAATCGGCAATTTACTAGGGATACTAATCATTCTTTGATTGTCTGAAAAAATATACAATCCAGATGACTTTGGAGTTTTGTCTATGCAATAAATCTCAGGTTTATGGATGCACTAATTCAATATTTCTTAATACTGAATCCTACCACTTATTTAATTATTAATATGATTAAATTTTATGAAGGATTATTGTTAAGTTTTCTACGATCGACAGGCGATCGCTTCTTCTCTCCTTTCTCTAATAGGAAATCCAAAAAAAGTATTTACAGTCATTTCAGTTATCAGTTGTTAAAAAGGGAACAGGGATTAGGGAAAAACCTGACTATAGGTTACTAAACTGTTGCCTTTTATACCTATTAACAAAAAGTTAATATAGCAATATTTCTTTAAACTTCTATAATTTCCAACCAACAAATAACTAAGTATAATAACTTACTTTAGCCTTGTATAATTATAAAAAAATTATAATTTTTTTTATAATTAATTTAGAATTAAGTTATTGACTATATGTACAAAAAATAGTATGTAACATATTAGTGCTATGGTCTTAAGGAACTTTAATCAACAGGCATCAAAATTACCAATTATTATCTACTAAAAAATATTTTAATTTTCAGATTTGATAGATTTCAATATCAAGATTTTTACTGACTTTAATGATGCTTTGTTCTGGAACTTTTTGCCAATCATCTACAAATAAAGGTTCCGAAGCTACAATGACAGACTTAGGAAATTTAGGAGAATTTTTTAACCAATAAAGAGTCGGTGGAATTGCACCTTGAGCAAATCTAGAGGCAACTAATTGATGTCCGTCTGTAATAATTGTATTTGCCAAAAATCTGACTTTATTTTCCTGAGCAATTTCTGTCAAAACCATCAATATACCATGTAAAGCTTCTTTAAAATCACAGTTAATTCTTTCAATAATTTCATTAATTAGCAAAGCAAAAATATGTTCTGAGTCTGTATTACCTTTAATCAATAAATATGGCAGTTTTTGGAGGTAATCCCGTATTGGTTTATAAAGAGTAAATCGGAATTTATCAATATAGCCATTGTGAATAAATAGTAGATTTTTGTAATTAAATGGCTGACAGTTACTAAGATCAATTGCTTGACCAGGAGTTGCACTTCTAACATGACCTAGAATACAGTTTGACTCTATATAACGACCAAGACTCTTGAGATTTATATCATTCCATATTGGCTGGATATTTTTATAAGTAAAAGGTGCAGTCTCTTTTTGAGTATGATACCAACCTAGACCAAAACCATCGGCATTTAGTAAAGCTTCTTGCATTTCTTGGGGTTTATAACCTTGGACTATTAATGAGTGTTCTGGTTGACTAACAATCGAGTCTAATAAAATTGCCTCACCAAGGTAACCTACTAATCTACACATATAATTTTTGGATTTTTTGTTTAAGTCTAAATATTGACAATTTTATAATCATAACATTTTGATGATCGATATTATCATACCAAATCCGGTTATTAAAAGCACGTTTTTCAAATTGTTGTCTAACCCTTATGCTTTCTTCCCTCTGCCTTCTGCCTTACCTTCATATAAAGGTTCTGTCTAAACCTGATTTAGTATTAATTATATTATGTCTCTTTGAATACCAACAATAAAAATTTTAGGGAATAGGGAGTAAATTGACATAAAAAAACATCTTTATTATGGCTAATTAGAGACTGTTTGTAAAGGAAATATAAAAAGGATATAGGGAACAGGGAACAGGGAACAGGGAATAGGGAATAGGTATGGAGGGAGGAAGAAATCAAGACAACTATTTGTAAGTTAAAAATCTGGGAATATATGTACCTTTAAACCTCTGGTATCTAGGAAATTTCAATCTCTTGAAGTACTACCGCTTTTAGATTTTAGTCATTATTTGCTCTGTTAAGACTTATTTTACAAACAGTCTCTTAATGAGACTTGATATTATAATTAAATATCTCAATTTATACTTGATAATCAATCTGAAATATGCTGCTTTATTCTTGACTATTGCTATTTATTTGTAGAATTACGTTAAATCAAGTTCAGAGAAATTAATTGATGGTTTTAGGAAGTAGGGAATAGAGAGTAAGATACCGAACAAGTAAAAAAAATATTTCCCCCATCAGTCGTAGCACATTAATCACCAAATCTGCTGTAAGTTTAACTGCTCAAGAAATAAAAACCCACCAGGCAAAATCTGGTGGGTTTTGAGAATGTTAATATTGAATTTGATTGACTGTAGAGATAAATTTAATAAAAATTAGTTATCTCTATATAAAAATAAAGCCAAAATATCTCTATATTTAAGACAGTATAATTATTTTCTAACCAAAAGCGATCGCAACCACTTGGCGGACTTCTGATTGGATTTCAATATCTTATCTTGACTTTTTTTGTTTAAACGAAATTTTTCTGATTGTTTGATATTAGAAGAACTCCTTTTAGATATTGATTTTGCAGATTTATTTAGTGCTTTAAATAAATCTTTTTCTTTGATAGGTCTTGTGTATGCTTTGAATAAATCTTTTTCTAAACTCATTGCTTTTACTTTACTGAAACTCAACAATATTTATTTTACAAGGGAATAGGGAAGATGGGTCATATCAAATCCGGTAGCATTGGTGTAATTAGATAAAGAGGGTGGGGAGTTTGGGGAGACCCAGAGATGAAGAAATATTTGGTAATGGTTGAAGATGGAACATTTTTTTATACCGAATTAAACGGATTTGATATTATCTAATTAGCTGGACTATTTTATTTGGGTAGTCCTGCATGGTAATGGTGAGGATATATATTTTTTAATCTCTCCGACACTCCCCATCTGCGAATCCCCCCATCTGCGAATCTCCCCATCTGCGAATCCCCCTATCTCCCCATCTCCCCATCTCCGAATTCCCCCCTGTTGATAGCCACATTCAGCACGACAAAATATAGATAGTATGTGAAAATCTTCAAACTTGAGTAAATATTTATACTTGTTGTGATTAGTGGCATTATTTACCTGTATATCTGTATATATATTCGTAATTTCAACCGAAAATATACTCTATTTTATGAAGATTCGGTAAAGACAAGCTTCGTATATCTGCAAATACAGGACTTAGGCAGCTACACTAATTGTGGCGATAATATCTAGAAAAAACCAAAAAAATCACTATATATAGCGGTACTACCTAAGCCCTGAAATATACTCTCTTTTATGAATATTCGGTAAAGAAAAGGTTAATATCTGTGCTAGCTCTTGCCAATGAAATTTGTATAAATTAGAGTGAATAGGAATCATTTAGAGACTGTTTGTAAAATAAGTATTAAGAGAACATGCGAGTGACTAAAATCTAAAAGCGGTAATACTTCAAGAGATTGAAATTTGGTAGGTAGAGAAGTATTCAGTACATATATTCCTAGATTTTTAAGCGACAAATATTTGTCTTGATTTCTTCCTCCTTATTCCCTATTCCCTATTCCCTATTCCCTGTTCCCTGTTCCCTGTTCCCTGTTCCCTGTTCCCTATCTCCTTTTTATATTTCCTTTACAAACAATCTCTTAGGGTTGCAAATTAAAGAATGATAATAAATTTTCAACTGTATATATATTGAGGAAAGAATTATCCAAAAATATATACTTTCGGATTTGATCATTCTTTATTGTGCAACGCTAATCATTTCCTAGGAAAATAATTAACGACTATGGAAGAAGATAATCTACTCGATAATCCTGTACAGAGTTACTATGTTCCGCTGCCAGAAGATGATTTATTCGAGACTTTTGATACGATAAATTCAGATGCTGATGGCGATATCAACACTGTAATATCGGTAGCTGTGGCGGCAGATAATACAATTGTCTATTACGATCACTGGGAAGATGGTTACGATCCAAACCCTAATGATACTGTCAATAAACAGGCTAGCACAGAAATATGGGGGGATGGTGACATCTCTAACGGTGCAGCACCAGGAGTTTTAACTGACGCCGAGGACGTTCTTCAAGGTGGCGATGCAATTGTCCTGGATAATGCTATTCCTTCTACCAATAACTACCGAGATCCCAACACCATTCTGTATGATGGGGCTGACCTGATTCAGGCCACACTGCCTATTGCCGTAACCCGCTTTGCTTTCCCAGACAACCCAGGTTCCCTCATGGCAGGTGCGGTTGAAGTCTTTAACCAGGATTCTTGGGGCGATCGCTTCATTGCACCAGTGGGTGAAGACACGACAAGCAGCACCAATGCCTTTCAGTATTCGGTCTTCTATGTAATGGCCGGCGACGATGGGACGGAGCTTTTCCTGAATGGCTTGCAGATAGACATTAATGGCGACAACGTGATTGATGCTAATGATGTCCTGAACATAGGTGATAATTTTGTTATTGAAGATCTCCAAGAAGGGGATGAACTGACTTCCAGCAGACCAGTTCAGGTAGACCTTGTAACAGGTGACATTGGTGATACCTATGAATTACGTTGGTACGCCCAAGTTGATGCGGATGAATGGTCTAACGAGTACATCACTCCTGTTGCTGAGGAAGTTGGCTCCACAGGTTACTGGTTCCATAACCCCAATGGCTCAGAAATTACAATTTCCTATGAGGGGGGGAATAGTCCCAATGGAAGCTTTAATGTTGCGGCCAACAGTTCCACATTTATAGAAGTGGACTCTGATGGTGACATCGATTTGTCCGGGGATAACTACTCTGGTCTGCGCTTCTTTACAGATGCTACTAATAACGGTGGCGCTACGCCCAATTTCTATGGTTTAGCCCAAGTAGATGCAGACGGTGGTGGCCAAATTTATGATTGGGGCTTCCCCTTAATACCAACCGATCAGCTAACCTCACAGGTGTTGGTGGGCTTAGGACGCGGTGCAACTGATGATGGTCAGCCTCTCAACGATCAAGGGGAAGAAAGCAGGAGTGTTGTTTGGGTTACGCCCATTGAAAATAGCAACATCTTTATTGACTTTGACGGGGACGGCACATTTGACTATAACGAATCTGTCAATGCCTTAAATTCACTGCGAATTGTGGATGATACTGTTCTATTCTCTGGGGCTGAAGGTGACCAGGATCTGACCGGAGCTATTATTGTTTCCAATACGTCTGCAGATAGCAATGGCCAGCCCAATGGAACTCCAGTCAGCATTGCAGCTGTCTGGGGACAAGATCCACCACGCTCGTTGTCTGGTGATGGTGAAGCTTTAGATTTAGGAACGGCGATCGTGCCATTGGCTAATCCCGCGATTAATAAGGAAGCCGTTAGCGTTACCAATCCAGATGGGACCACGGATAGCGATGGCATTGTAGACCAGGTTGGCGATGTCATTAATTATGAGATTGCGGTTAGTAATGCCGGTTTCCAAGATCTAACAGGTGTCGTGGTCACAGACCCCCTCTTAGCAAATCTGAGTGACCCTGTTGAATCTATAAACAATGATGGCATTTTACAGCGTGGAGAAACCTGGACTTACACCGGAAGCTATACTGTTCAGCAGTCTGACATTGATAGCAATGGTGGTGGTGATGGGGATATCGACAACATTGCCACAGTTGATACCGATCAGACACCTCCGAGCAGCGATTCTGAGGAAGTGCTTATCAACCTCAGTAGCATTAGCGGTAATGTTTCTGAGGATATTGATAATGATGACACTGGTGATATCAACCTCCAAAACGTCACGGTAGAATTGCTTGATGACCAGGGTACAGTCATTCGTAGTACCACAACGGATACCGATGGTAACTATGAGTTTACTGATTTAGAGGCAGGTGATTACACTGTTCGTCAGGTTAACTTGGCTGGCTATGGCGATGTTAGTGATACTGATGGAGATAACGACAGCTTGATTAGTGTTACGCTGCCTGGAGATGTAGATTCCACGGGTAATGATTTTGTGGATGAGCAAATTCCTTTTGGTTCCATCTCAGGTACCGTTTTTGAAGATACTGATAACAATGGTACGGGTGATACTCCTCTCGAAGGTGTTACTGTAACTTTGCTGGATGACCAAGACCAGACCGTAGGTACAACAACTACAAATGGAGATGGTAACTACACCTTCACAGATGTAGAACCAGGGA